>JBILCO010000061.1:0-8717 GCA_044353075.1 Burkholderiaceae bacterium | reverse complement strand
TAACCAGTACGTCCACCGGGTCGCCATCGTCGGCGATGGTGTGTGGCACGTAGCCATAGTTACAGGGATAGTGCATCGACGTTCCCATGAAGCGATCGACGAAGAGTGCGCCGGATTCCTTGTCGACTTCATACTTTATCGGATCGGCATTCATCGGGATTTCAATAATTACGTTGAAATCATGTGGCAGGTCGCGACCTGACGGAACGTCATTGAGACTCATGGCTTACCTCGAACAGTGTGGAAATTCAAAACCCGCCATTATAGCGGGCCGGGCTTTCCATCCACTTACAGCGCGATTGACGCTTTGCTCCGCTGAGTGGTGAGCGCGCACTGCCGGTAATGGGTGGCGGCAGCCTCAGCCTGATTGAGCGCCTCGTGCATCTGAGCGAGGTACAAATGCGCTTCCTGAGCAATGGTGCGTTCGCTGCTGCCCGCCAGCGCCTGTTCCAGATAGCGCTGCGCCTTGCCCCAGAGCTTTTGCTTCAGACACAAGACGCCCAACACCAGCGCCAGATCGGCGTCGTTCGGACGCTCGCGCGTCCAGTGCTCGCCGTGTTCGATCTGAGCCAGCAGAGTCGCCGAACCTTCCGGTGCGGCGCACTGGCGGTAGGCACGCAACAGCCTGGCATCCCATTGCACGACCAGTGCTTTTTCGATGATGTCTGCGGCTTCCTGTTGCCGGCCGATTTTCATGAAGGCTGTGGCAGCTGCAGCGGCAACACCGGGGCTCAGACGATCGGCGGAGACTACCGAGGCCCACAGCTTGCGAAGTGATTCGGAATCTTCCGCCGCCGTAGGCAGCAGCGCCTCATAGGCCATGTCACGTAACCGACGCGAGAGCGTGGGATGCAGGGCATCGTGCTTGTCGAGCAGACGGACAAGACGCAGTACTTCGGGCCAGTTACGCGCACTCTGATGCACACGCAAGGCCAGACGCAACGCTTGTGCATGCTTGATGCCATGACTGTTGAGTTCCGATATCGCGGCGAGTGCCTCGTCGATCTGGCGGGTGTCGTCAGCCAGCAGCTCGACCGTCGTCATCAGGCGGGCGGTACGCAAGCCACTATCCGATTTTGCCGCGGCCAGCCATTCGTCACGGCGGCGGTTCTGCTGCAGGCGATGCGCAGAGCGCGCGCCGATCAGCGCGGCCAGACCCGCATATTCCGGGGCAAGCGAGGCGCGGGTCGCAGATTTTTCTGCGCGGCCAAAGCGGCCTTCCAGATACGCTTTGAGTGACTCCTGCAATGCGCGTCCGGATTCGCGCAGCTGACGCGTGGCACGATATTGCTCCACTCGCCGGGGCATCGCGAGCGTGGAACGCACGGTGCTGACGATTACGAACATCAACACAAATAGCACCACCGTGACCATGATAAAAAAATTGAGCGACACATCCACCCGGTACGGCGGATAGAAAAATACAACGTTACCGGGATTGAAACGCGCCAGCACCGCCAGCCCGATGGCGGTCGCAAAGAGTGTCAGTATCCAGAGAAAAAAACGCATGGGCGTGCCTCGGATCAGGGACGGGAGCGTGACTGCCGCACCGCGTTGAGGCTGTGCGACAGCGTCGGCATTTCGATATTGAGCACACTCTCCTGCAGCTCCCTGATCTGCTCACGTCCCGCCTGCGTCTGACGCGCGCGCGTGTCGAAGTAGCGGCTCAGCGCCCGATCAGCCTCGGCCAGATCGCTACGGAAGGCGGCATCATTACGCGAGAGCAGCGCAAGGCGGGCATTCAACAAGCGGAGTTTCAGATTTTCCCGTGCAAAAAAAGCCTGGCCCGGCGAGAGCAGCAATGCTTCGGGTGAGCCCACGGTGCGTATGCGCACCAGATCGCGTATGTCATGCCAGAGATCACTGCTCCAGCTATGCCAGCGGTTCAGCCAGCGGCTGCGCCAGTCATCTTCCACCACGGGTACCGCAGACACTGCGGCAGAGCCAGAAGCCGGCAAGGGCTTCAGACGAGTCTTGTTCGGCGGTACCAGCTGGGCGGGCTTCTCATCGGCCAGCAACGGCATGCTGTCGATCTCGGCGACCAATGTATCAAGCCGCAGAGCGATACCGGTCAGGTCGATATTCGGCAGGCTCTTGAGGTTTTCCATGTCCTTAGCAATTGCACGGCGAATGGCAATGAACTGCGGGCGATCGGCGCGCGAGAGACGGGTATCGGCATTTTGCAAGGCGATCAGGGCGCCGCGGATATTCCCGGCAAGTTCGAGCTGTTGGCTGGCGGTCGAGAGGACTTGCTCGATCTCGGCCAGCGCCCAGTCATCGCGGTTTTTGGCCAGATCCTGATAGAGCTGCTCCAGCGCCAGCTGCTGACCCTGAGACTCGATTTGCTTCGCCTCAAGCACAGCGACTTTGCCCTGCAAGACCTTGAGCTCATCATCGACACGACTGGCGATCAGTTTGGTCTGACTATTGTTTAGTTCACCACTCTGAAGCCGCTGCGCGACCTCGCGACGCAGCTCAGTGACATCCGTGCGGGCATTCCACCACTGCAGCGCCAGCAGCAGAGCGAGCGCACCAATGACGACTTTGAGCCTGAAGGCCGGTTGTTGCAGCAGCGCGGGCAAGGGCCATTTCTCGGAAGCCGCTACCCTGAGTGCCTCAGCTTCGGCTGAGGCCTCGGCGGGTGACGGGGCCGCGGATGAGGTCGGCGATCCGGCGGCAGCAGTGGCGGATCCGGCGGCGGATTCAGCCATCGGCTCAGGCGTTGATTCGTTCACCACAGGTTTGTCGGGATGTTCACTCATGAGCGTGATTGTATCGCGGCAATCAGGGCTTCGTCGCCTGATCCTGTGCGTGTGAGGCGTTGAAATCCAAGTGATTCGGCCGTCTGTGCGATTCGCTCATGCGGCACAATCAGTGAACTTTTTATCAAATGCTGCCAGCCTTCTTCGCCCATGAGCTCCAGCGTCATGTCCTTGAGGTAGCGCAGTGCTTCGGAGCTGGTGATCACCCAGTCACTGGGACCAGCAAGCAAATCCTTGAGCTCAGACGAGCGCGCATCGTCGATTGCCGGCGGGCCGCGGCGGTAAGCAGCGACTTGTTCCACCTGAATTCCTGCCTCACGCAAACGGTCGGCAAGCAACTCACGGCCGGTCTCGGCACGAACGATGAGTACTTTTTTCCCGGCAAGCGCTGGCAGATCCAGCACTTCCAGCAGCGTTTCGGAATCGGTGCGCTGCAGGTTGGTCGGGCTGACGATACGGGCTTTGTCAGGGGTCAGTCCGTGTTGGGCCAGCGCCTGCCGGCTTCCCTCGCCCACCACAGCGGCGACGACTGAAGCAGGCCATTGGACGATGTGTTCAAAGGCGGCATCAATCGCATTGGGGCTGACAAAAGCGACCATGGCGAAATCGTTCAGCCGTCCCAGCGTTTCGCGCAGTTTGCGGGTATCGGGCAGGGTCTGGATATCCAGGAGCGGAAAAATGCGCACTGGGATGTCCATGGCCCGCAACTTTGCAGCCAGTGGGCCGGCTTGCGCCAGCGGTCGGGTGATGATGACGGGCCTGTCGGAATGCTGCATGAGAGCGACCTTAGAGGGACCGGTGTTGCCCGATCAGGAAAGATCGGGGCGTTTACTCGTCAGCTTTGCATTCGGCAAGGATGGCGCGCGCATCCTGCGATTCCAGCAGGCTCGCGATTTGCCGGCCCAGTGATTCGGGTGCGGCTGCCTCGCCATTGATTTCAGCGCGGGCGATGCGTTTGCCGTCCGGGGTGGCAACCATCGCGCGCAAATGCATGGCGCCCTGGTCCACGGTGGCAAATGCGGCAAGCGGAATCTGGCAGCTGCCACCGAAAGCCCGCGATAAAGTCCGCTCGGCACGAACGGCATGAGCGGTGTCCGGGTGGTTGAGCGGTTCGAGCAATTGCTGCAGATCGCTACGCCCGGCAGGAATTTCGATGGCCATGGCGCCCTGCCCCGGAGCTGGCAGGCTGTCTTCGGGCTCGATGACGGAGCGTATGCGGGAGGCCATGCCCAGGCGCTTGAGGCCAGCGGCAGCCAGGATGATGGCTGCGTATTCGCCCTTGTCCAGCTTGCTCAGGCGCGTATCCAGGTTCCCGCGCAAGGGCTGGATGACCAGTTTCGGATACCGGGCAGCAATCAGGGCCTGACGGCGCAGGCTACTGGTGCCGACGATGGCACCGTCTGGCAGATCGGCTAGACACGCATAGTCGTTGGAAACAAACGCATCGCGCGGATCTTCCCGCTCCAGAATGGCCGCCAGCTCGAAGCCCTCGGGCAACTCCATGGGCACGTCTTTGAGCGAGTGCACGGCCAGATCGGCTTCGCCGTTTTGCATCGCGACTTCCAGCTCTTTGACGAAGAGACCCTTGCCACCCACTTTGGACAGCGTCCGGTCCAGAATCTGGTCGCCACGCGTCGTCATGCCGAGAATTTCTACGGTGCTGTGCGGATATAATTCGAGCAGTCGCGCACGCACGTACTCAGCCTGCCACATGGCAAGACGACTCTCTCGTGAGGCGATGACCAGTTTTCCGGAAAATGAAGCGTTCAATGCGACCTCTCTGAATCGGGAATCGTGCGAAGAGGCTCTACGCAGACGACCCGGTGCTTGCCACTAAAAATTCGGCGGATTTTAACATGCGTGCCGCCCCCGACCCACCGATCCACCGACGGAAACAGCCCTCTGCCCATGCCAACCAAAAAAACACCCGCACGTACTGCACGGACCGCTGACAAGGATGCACCACTGAAGGAAGATATCCGGCTGCTCGGGCGTTTGCTCGGGGATGTCATCCGGCACCAGGAGGGTGAAACCGTCTTCGAGGTCGTTGAGACGATTCGGCAGACGGCCGTGAGATTTCGTCGTGAATCCGATCCCGAGGCCGGCGCCGATCTGGACCGGCTCCTGAAAAAACTGACCCGTGATCAGACCAATGCGGTCGTACGCGCGTTTTCGTATTTCTCCCATCTTGCCAACATCGCCGAGGACCAGCATCACAACCGGCGGCGTCGAGCGTACCTGCTGGCCGGTTCTGCCCCGCAGCCTGGCAGCGTGGCCGCTACGCTGCACAAACTCGATGCAGCGGGCGTATCAGGCAAAGCAGTGCAGTCATTTTTTAGCGAGGCGCTGATCTCGCCGGTACTCACGGCACACCCAACCGAAGTCCAACGCAAAAGTATTCTGGATGCCGGCCGCGAAGTGGCCCGTCTGCTGGCGGCACGTGATCTGCCGATGACAGCGGGCGAAAAAAAACGCAACACCGAACTGCTGCACGCGGAGGTCGCCAAACTCTGGCAGACGCGCATGCTGCGCTACTCGAAGCTCACGGTCGATGACGAGATCGAAAATGCGCTCTCCTATTATCGGATCACCTTTTTGCGTGAGCTGCCCGGCCTGATGGATGACATCGAATCGGAAATCAGCGCTCAGTATCCACACAGCCGCCGTCAGTCACTGCCGCCTTTTTTACAAATGGGCAGCTGGATCGGTGGTGACCGGGACGGCAATCCCAATGTCAACGCCTCCACGATGACGCGTGCGATGTCGCGCCAGTCCACAACGATTCTGGATTTTTACCTCGAAGAAGTGCACGCACTTGGCGCGGAGCTATCGATCTCTACGCTGCTGGTGTCCGTCAGCCCAGCACTGCAAGCCACATCGCACGGACGAGCCCTACCGGCGCGCACTGATTACGGTGTACGCACGCCTGGCGGCAACAGCGCGCAAGCTCGGGGTGCAAAATATTTTGCGGCAGGAAGTCGGCGCACTGGCGCCTTACCACGATGCAGCTGAATTCATTTTTGATCTGGATGTGATTGCCGATTCCTTGCGTGCCCATCATGGACTGCCACTCACTCGTCCGCGACTGGATACGCTGCGGCGCGCGGCCGATATTTTTGGCTTTCACCTGGCGACACTGGACATGCGCCAGAGCTCGGACGTGCACGAACGGGTGCTGACCGAACTTTTCCGTGCAGCAGGCGTCGTCGCTGATTACGCAGCGCTGGACGAAACACAGAAACGCGGCTTGCTGCTGGCAGAGCTGGCACAACCACGGCTGCTGTACTCACCCTACCTCAGCTATTCGCACGAAACGAATTCCGAACTGGGTGTACTGCGCATGGCACGAACCGTTCGTGAGCAATTCGGACATCGCGCGATACGGAATTACATCATCTCCCATACCGAAACCGTGTCTGATTTGCTGGAGGTATTCCTGCTCCAGAAAGAAACCGGCTTGCTGCACACGACCGATGGCAGCAGCGCTGCCGAGGCCGAGTTGATGGTGATTCCCTTGTTCGAGACCATTCCGGATTTACGCAACGCGCCGGAAATCATGGACGGCATGCTGTCGATTCCCGGCATACGCGAACTGGTCGGTCGCCAGAGTGATTTGCAGGAAGTGATGCTGGGTTATTCGGATTCGAACAAGGATGGCGGCTTCCTGACATCGAACTGGGAACTGTACAAAGCCGAAGTCGGTCTGGTGCAGGTGTTCCGTCGCCACGATGTGACGCTGCGTCTGTTCCACGGCCGGGGCGGCACCGTAGGCCGCGGGGGCGGTCCCAGCCATGAAGCGATTCTGGCGCAACCTGCCGGCACAGTGAATGGCCAGTTCCGGCTGACGGAGCAAGGCGAAATCATCGCGTCGAAATTTTCCAATCCCGAGATCGGCCGACGCAATCTGGAACTCGTGGTCGCCGCGGTGATGGAAGCGAGCCTGACACCGGAAAAAACTGACGGAAAATACACCCGGCGACTGGCCGAGTTCGAAGCCGTGATGGAAATTCTGTCCGATCATGCATACCGTGCGTATCGGGATCTGGTCTACGAGACTCCGGGCTTTACCGATTATTTTTTTGCAGCCACGCCGATTGCCGAGATTGCTGAGCTCAATATCGGTTCGCGGCCGGCATCACGCAAATCGACGCGGCGCATCGAAGATTTACGGGCGATTCCGTGGGGTTTCTCGTGGGGACAATGTCGTTTGCTGCTGCCGGGCTGGTACGGCTTTGGCAGTGCCGTCCATACCTGGCTCAACGAAGGCGAATCGCGCACCAAAAAATTAAGCTTGCTGCGCGCCATGCTGAAAGAATGGCCCTTCTTTTCCACGTTGCTATCCAATATGGACATGGTGTTATCCAAGACGGATCTGGCCGTCGCATCGCGTTACGCCAGCCTGGTAGCGGATAAAAAATTACGCAATGCGATTTTCAAACGCATCGTGGCGGAACATGAATTGGTCACCGAATCCCTCTCGATGATCACCGGGTCACGAGAGCGTCTGGCAAACAATCCGACGCTGGCGCGCTCCATCAAAAACCGCTTCGCTTACCTTGATCCACTCAACCACTTGCAGGTCGAATTGATCAAACGTCACCGCAGCTGGAAAAATCAGGACCGTGCACCGGATATTCGTGTGCATCGCGGCATCCATTTGTCCATCAACGGTATTGCGGCGGGCTTGCGCAACACCGGCTGATGCCGGTGGCGGGGAAGCTGAAAGTCCATCCTCTATAATCACGGGGATCAATAATCTCTAATTTCTCGAACCTCTCGATACTTCAGAGAATACCGAAACCCAAGGCACGACTGACTTATTTATTTATGACAGAACAGTTCTCAAAAAAAAACGAAGCCTGGTCAGCACGGTTCTCAGAACCTGTCTCGGATCTGGTCAAGCGCTACACCGCATCGGTGTTCTTCGATCACCGGCTCGCCAGCGTTGATATTCAGGGCTCCCTCGCGCATGCCGACATGCTGGCGCATCAGAAAATCATCAGTGCTCAGGATTTAGCGGATATCCAGCGGGGCATGGCGCAGATACAGGCCGAAATCACCGACGGCAAATTTGAATGGCTGCTTGATCTGGAGGATGTGCACCTCAATATCGAAAAGCGCCTGACCGAACTGGTCGGTGACGCCGGCAAGCGCCTGCACACGGGCCGCTCGCGTAATGATCAGGTAGCGACTGATATTCGTCTTTATCTGCGCACAGCGATCGACGACATCCTGGTGCTGCTGCGCGGGCTGCGTATCGCGATGGTCGATCTCGCAGAGAAAAATACGGACACGATCCTGCCTGGCTTCACGCACATGCAGGTCGCGCAGCCAGTGACTTTTGGTCACCACATCCTGGCCTATGTGGAAATGTTCGGTCGTGATGCCGAACGTATGGCGGACTGCCGTAAACGGGTGAACCGGCTGCCTCTGGGTTCAGCAGCGCTTGCCGGCACAACCTTCCCCATTGATCGTGAAAGAGTGGCAAAAACACTGGGATTTGAAGATGTGTGCCACAACTCGCTCGATGCCGTATCCGACCGGGACTTTGCGATTGAATTTTGCGCTGCGGCCGCACTGATCATGACGCATATTTCCCGGCTGTCTGAAGAGCTGGTGATCTGGATGAGTCCGCGCGTCGGTTTCATTGACATTGCCGACCGATTCTGCACCGGCTCGTCGATCATGCCGCAGAAAAAAAATCCGGACGTGCCCGAGCTGGCACGCGGCAAGACCGGACGCGTCAACGGACATCTGGTGGCTTTGCTGACCCTGATGAAAGCACAGCCGCTCGCCTACAACAAAGACAACCAGGAAGACAAGGAGCCTCTGTTCGATACGGTCGATACCGTCATCGATACGCTCAGGATTTTTGCCGATATGGCGGGAGGCATCACCGTCAAGCCAGAAGCAATGCGGCTGGCGGCACTGCAAGGCTATGCAACGGCCACTGAT
>JBILCO010000220.1:0-4148 GCA_044353075.1 Burkholderiaceae bacterium | reverse complement strand
AATCGCATGACGGTGGCCAGATCGGACAGCGTTGGCAATACTTTTTCTATGCCGGTCACGACGACATGTACCTTAGGCGGCATGATGGTGCACATGCCTTCGTTACCTTCGTTCGTGACGACCGCCACGGAGCCGGATTCGGCGATGACGAAATTACCGCCGGTGACTCCCATGTCCGCAGACAAACAATGGGGCCGCAATACTTCGCGTGCCTCGCGCGTCATCTCGTGAATATCGGTCAGCCGGGGCTTGTTGTGCACTTTGGCGAACAAGTCGGCAACTTCTTCCTTGTCCTTGTGAATCACCGGCGCAATGATGTGCGACGGTGGCTCGTTGTCATTAATCTGAAGAATGTACTCACCAAGATCGGTTTCGACAGGCGTCACGCCGGCAGCTTCGAGTGCCTTGTTGAGCGCCATCTCTTCCGACACCATGGACTTGGATTTGATGACTTTTTTGACGTCGTGCTTTTTCGCGATGTCAACCACCAGCTTCGAAGCCTGCTCGGCAGTTTCCGCATAGAGTACCGTCGCACCACGACGCGTGGCTTCTTTCTCAAAGGTCGCCAGCCATACATCCAGATTTTCGATCGCACGCATCCGGCGTTCGACTGCCGCGTCGCGCGTCGCCTCGAAATCATCCAGTTCGGTGATGGCGCTGGCACGGGCGCTCACGAATTTGGTCGAGAATTTTTTCAGCGTCTGCTGCAAGCGCTCATCTGCCAGTTTCTGACCCGCGCGTGCTTTGAAATGCATGGATTGGATTTGCATTATGCGTCTCCCGCAAGAACTTCGGCGACATGCAGAACGCGGGTTGTGTGATCTCCCGTGCGACGCAGACGGCCTTCAATATTGAGCATGCAACCCAGATCGCCGAGCACGACCGCCTCGGCCCCGCTGGCGTGAATGTTGTCGCATTTGTCATCGACAATCGCAGCAGAAATCTCACCGTACTTCACTGCAAAGGTACCGCCAAAACCGCAACAGGTCCGCGCTTGGTTCATTTCCGTCAGCTGAACACCTTCGCGTTTGGCCAGCAATTCACGCGGCTGCCCCTGAACGCCCAGTTCGCGCAAACCGCAGCAGGAATCGTGATAAGTGATGCTGCCCTTGAAACTGGCGGACGTGAGCGCCGGCAGCTTCTCGAGGCGCACCACATTCACCAGAAAATCGGTGAGTTCGAAAACGCGCGGCTTGATCTTCTGATACCGGGCCAGCAACTCGGGCTGATCGCGCAGGATATCGTCGTAATGCGTCTTGACCGTGCCACCGCAGGAACCCGAGGGAATGACGACGTAATCGAAGCTTTCGAACTCTTCAATGAATTTTTTCGCCAGCTCGCGGGCAGCCTCACGGTTACCTGAACTGTAGGCCGGCTGTCCGCAGCAGGTTTGCTGCTCCGGCACCACGACCTCACACCCAGCGGCTTCCAGCAGCTTGAGCGTGGAAAAACCGATTTCCGGGCGCATAACATCGACCAGACAAGTCACCATCAATCCGACACGCATGTTTTTCCCAATTCCGGCAATTTCAGATAGTGCATTATCCGGCGTTTGCGCTCTCGGCGACAGGCTGGCGCGGGATGAAAAAAATTTGCGCGTCAACGGCAAATCTTTGCGCCGGCCGCTTGTGATTGCTTTTCGCATTGTGGTATAACAGCGATATTGCATTGCACCAACGCATCAACGCACCGCCGGTACGCCCATGAAACCTGATGCCACACCTGCTTCCGATAAAACCTCGATACAAGTAATCGAGCGCATGATGAGCCTGCTCGATGCCCTCGCAGGCTACCCAGACCCGGTCAGCCTGAAAGAACTCTCCCTCGCCACCGGCCTGCATCCGTCAACCGCGCACCGCATCCTCAACGATATGGTCACCAAGCGTTTTGTTGACCGCGCCGAACCCGGCACCTACCGACTGGGCATGCGGCTGCTGGAACTGGGCAATATCGTGAAAAGCCGGCTGAATGTCCGCGAAGCATCGCTGTCCTTCATGCAGTCGCTCCATCGGAAAACACAGCAAACCGTCAACCTTTCGGTGCGTCAGGGCGATGAAATTGTCTATATCGACCGTGCGTTTTCCGAACGATCAGGCATGCAAGTGGTGCGCGCGATTGGTGGCCGTGCGCCCTTACATCTAACGTCGACCGGCAAGCTGTTCCTGTCCGTCGATGATTCGAAACTGGTACGTACCTATGCCACGCGCACCGGACTGGCGGGCCATAACAAGAATTCAATTACGGATCTGGCCAAGCTCGAGCGGGAGTTATCACTGGTACGCTCGCGCGGCTATGCGCGTGACAATGAAGAGCTCGAACTGGGTGTGCGTTGCATGGCAGCCGGCATCCGCGATGATGCAGGCCGATTGATCGCCGGACTGTCGATTTCTGCACCTGCCGACCGGCTCAAGGATGAATGGCTCGACGATCTGATCGGGACTGCCAATGACATCTCCGGCGTACTGGGTTACCGAGCGATGGAAAGCGCCTGAGCTCTCAACGCCAGACAAATAACAGAGTGTGCCAACATAAAAAAAGCGAACCGAAGTTCGCTTTTTTTGTGACCGGAATGATCAGCGCCGACAGCGCAATCAGCTTCGATCGTCCGCAAGCTGGTTCATCGCGGAGGTACCGCGGTTTTCCAGCCACTTGCGAAGCCGATCGGCATCGGCCAGCCGCGACTGCTTGGTTTTTGAATCAAGGAAAACCATGACCACCGGACGTCCGGCGACATTCACTTGCATCACGAGACAGCGACCCGCCTCCGAGATGTAACCTGTCTTCTGCAGGCCAATCGCCCATTCCGGATTTTCGATCAGGCCGTTGGAGTTACGGTATTCCAGCGCAGGGCCGCCCGGTTCAACGGCATAATTTCTGTCGGTGGAATACTCGCGAATCAGTGGGTGCTGATAAGCAGCGACCACCAGTCGAGCCAAATCACGTGCACTGGACACATTGGCGCTCGAGAGACCCGTAGGATCGGCGAAGCGTGAATTCGTCATGCCCAGCTCGTTTGCTTTGGCATTCATCGCTCTGATAAATGCGGTCAGACCGCCCGGATAATTTCTGCCCAAGGCCGCGGCCGCCCGATTTTCGGAACTCATCAGCGCAATATGCAGCATGTTCGCACGCGAGAGCTGCGAGCCAATACGCAGTCGCGAATGGCTATAGCGCTTGCGATCAACGTCTTCTTCGGTCACGGCGAGAATTTCATCCAGACTCTGATTGGCTTCGACCACGACCAGGCTGGTCATCAGCTTGGTAATCGAGGCAATCGGCAGCGCGACATGAGAATTTTTTTCAAACAAAATTTCTGACGAGTTCTGATCGATCACGAGCGCCACGTTGGCGCTCAAATCCAGAGGGTCACGGGTCTGACCCAGCCCGGCCAGATCACCCGCCGTGATGGAGTGCGGCGCGGATAAGGACGGCGTGTAGGCAACACGCTGAAAACCGCCTTTACGCTTGCTGGCGACCACAAGAGGCTTGATAGAGCGCGACTTTGCCTCAACCCGGGCGGCACGTTTGCCTGCATCGCGACTGGTTTTTTTGGCGATCGAGTGCTTGCCCGCCTCGACGGCACGTGTGGCTTTCTTGGCAACGGGCGGTTTTTCACTGCGATGTGAGACGCTCCAGACCGTGGTCGAGGCCAGCAATGCTGACAGCGTGAAAATCAGATTACTCAGGAAAAAACGTCGCATCCCAACTCCATGCCATTTTGGAAAATTTGCGTGTAGTGTAGCAAATCAATGCAAATCTGCAAGAGAATTAAGGAGTTAGGACGACTAATTAAACAGGTTTATCAATCAACATCACTTGCCATAGCGACCTGATCCGGCATTGCTATTTTATAAATTTTAGAAATTACAAAGCCGCTGCGATCGCCCGCCCCAGATCCGTCGTGCTGCCCAGCCCCCCCATGTCCGGCGTAAAAGGTGCGTGCCCCGGGCCGGCTTCAAGCACACGCTCAATCGCATGAACGATGGCCTGACCCGCCTGCGCGTAACCGAAATGCTCAAGCATCATGGCCCCACACCAGATTTGTCCGATCGGGTTCGCCACACCTTTGCCGGCAATATCGGGAGCCGATCCGTGTACCGGCTCGAACAGCGACGGATAGATACCCTCGGGATTGATGTTGGCCGACG
>JBILCO010000199.1:0-4604 GCA_044353075.1 Burkholderiaceae bacterium | reverse complement strand
CTGTACAGGCGGGGCCGAGATCCGAAAGAATGTCACCAAACAGGTTTGACGCCACCACCACATCAAACCAGTCCGGATGCTGAACAAAATGGGCGCACAAAATATCGATATGAAATTTGTCGCAGCGTATCTCAGGATAGTGACGCGCCATCTCTGCGACACGCTCATCCCAGTAAGGCATGGTGATGGAAATGCCATTCGACTTAGTCGCTGAGGTCAGATGCTTTTTCGGTCGGCGCTGCGCCAGCTCGAATGCATATTTCAAGATGCGATCAGTACCGTGACGCGAGAACACACTCTGCTGAAAAACGGTTTCGCGCGATGTGCCTTCATACATGCGGCCACCAACCGACGAATACTCACCTTCAGTGTTCTCCCGCACCACATAAAAATCTATATCGCCTGGCTTGCGATGAGCCAGCGGTGAGGGAATACCCGGCATCAGCCGACAGGGACGAAGGTTCACATACTGATCAAATTCGCGACGGAATTTCAGTAATGAACCCCAGAGCGAAATATGGTCAGGCACGGTGGCGGGCCAGCCGACTGCGCCGAAATAAATCGCATCATGGCCACCAATCTGCGCTTTCCAGTCATCCGGCATCATTTGGCCATGACGCGCAAAATAATCGCAACTGGCAAAATCGAAATGATCAAAAGACAGTTCAAGATCGAATCGGCTCGCTGCAGCCTCAAGCACGCGCAAACCCTCCGGGATGACTTCGGCACCGATGCCATCACCGGCTATCACCGCGATTTTTTTCATCAGCTCACTCCATGAATCGGGCAAACGCTGACACCGGAGCGCGCTCGGTCACGAGCGTATTTTCTATTTTGCTGTGATCGGCATAACCCAAGGCCATACCGCAGACGAATTGCTCGTTATCAGGCAGGCCCAGCGTTTCGGCAATTACACGATGAAACTGCGTGAAGGCCGCTTGCGGACAGGTATCCAGACCCCGCGCGCGCGCGGCAATCATGATGTTTTGCAGGAACATGCCGTAGTCCAGCCAGGAGCCTTGTTCCATCACGCGATCGATCGTGAAAATCAAACCGACCGGCGCATCGAAAAAAGCATAGTTACGACCATGCTGGGACTGCATGCCAGCCTTGTTCTCGCGGGTCAGCCCCAGCAAGGCATACAGGTCCCAACCGACCTTGCGACGCCTGTCTACATAAGGTGCCACCCATTGGAGGGGATAGTAGGCATATTCCTCTTCATGGGACGTCAGTTCCTCCGGATTCAGATAAACCGCAAGGATGGCATCAGTGAGACGTTGTTTCATCGCGCCTGTCAGTACGTATACTTTCCAAGGCTGCGTATTGGAGCCCGACGGTGCACGCGACGCCACGTTGAGCAGGGCTTCGATGTCGGCGCGTGATACCGGTGTCGGCAAAAATGCCCGGATGGATCGGCGTGAGCTGATCGCCTGATCGACCGCTTGTTGTTGACTCATCAGGTTGGGTTCGTTCATAGGGGCGCTTTCATGGTGTCGATCTGAATAGATTGCAGTAACGCACGCGCCGGCGCCGGGATAGATGTCGGCTTGCGCGTGAGCTTATTGACATACACATGGACGAAATGTCCCTGTGCCGAAGCCAGATCATCATCGCCCCGGAAGATGCCCACCTCATAGCGCACACTGGAGTCACCCATTCGCGTTACACACAAGCCGGCCGTGACCGGATCAGGGAACGCCACTGAGGAAAAATAATTGCAATGCGTTTCCACGACCAGCGCAATCGCTTCGCCGGCATGAATGTCGAGCGTGTCGTTAACGATGAGGAACTGATTAACCACCGTATCAAACCAGTGGTAATAGATGACATTATTCACATGACCATAGGCATCGTTATCGCTCCAGCGGGTAGTGATCGGATGGAAATGGCGAAAGTAAGCCCTGTTTTTTGCAGTCTCTCTCATGGTCTGTCTGCTTGATCTTGTTGATTGATTTTTTTTGAGGCCCGAGCCTCTTATTTTCTGACGACGAAAGCCACGCCCGCGACCGCCAGCAGCATGCCCAGCGCGCCTGCGATGGACAGCGTCTCTCCAAACATCCACCAGGCAATCAGCGCCGTCAGTGGTGGCGTCAGATACATCAGGCTTGAGACCTGTGTTGCCGCATTTTTTCTGATGAGCGCGAACAACAGGAAGATCGCACCGATCGACAATGCGATCACAGACCAGAGCAGAGCCCCGATGAAATCCGGGGTCCATTGTACTGAATCAAATGTCGGCGTCAGATTTTCCAGCGCCATGGCAAACGGCAAAGTCACCAGTGCTGATGCGGTGAACTGAATCACCGCGCCCGAGCGCAAA
Organism: Burkholderiaceae bacterium; assembly: GCA_044353075.1. GTDB lineage: Bacteria > Pseudomonadota > Gammaproteobacteria > Burkholderiales > Burkholderiaceae_D > Pernthalerella. The sequence continues at coordinate 2,284 of JBILCO010000199.1, read as the reverse complement.
TCAAAACGCGGACAGAAGCGCTTCTGGTACAGCGTTCCCGCCGTGATCGATAGCATTGCAAACAGGCAGAGCGATACATTGATGAAGGAGCTGCCCGTCGCTGTGAGTTTGTTCGAGACCACCAGGGCCACACCGATGAGTCCCAGAATCAAACCCACCCATTGACGGGTGCGGACCTGCTCACCAATAAAAGAGGCACCAAAAGCCGTCAGCAAAGGCTGCAAACCAACGATCAGCGCTGCCACTCCCGCTGGCATGCCCAGCTTGATCGCCGACCACACGCCGGACAAATAGCCGGCTTGCACCATCACACCGGCGACCGCAATTGGCAGTACCTGCCCTGTCGGCCAGGGTGCACGCACCACCAGCAAGACGGGAACGAGGATGAGAAGTACGCACAAATAGCGCAATAAAAGAAAGGTCATCACCGGCGCATACGGCAAGCCGTATTTCGCAACGATGAAGCCGGTACTCCAGATCAGCACAAACAGGAGCGGCATGCCAATCTCAGCAAGCAAGGTTCGCTGCGAAAAAACGTTAGTGCTCATGCTGTCTCCAGACGCACACTGCAATAACCCGCCGCAAGACTGACGGTCTGCAGATGTACCGCGACGGTGTCATCAATCGCTCTGCCATAGCCGCCAGCCATTGCCACGGCCACGGGTAATCCGCGCACCTGCGCAGCATCAAACACCATGCGATCCCGTGCAGCCAGTCCCTCAAGCGACAATTTCAAGCGGCCCAGCCGGTCGCCTTCGTGCGGATCTGCACCGGCGAGATAAATAATGAGCTGAGGCGAAAAACGTTCAAACATCTGTGACAACGCCAATGCCAGCTGCGCGAGATAGCTTGCATCGTCGGTGCCATCGGGTAGCGCCACATCGAGATCACTGACTGCCTTTTCGAAGGGGTAGTTGTTTTCTCCATGCAGCGACAAGGTGAATACCGAGTCATCAGCGGAGAGTATTGAGGCTGTGCCATTCCCCTGATGAACATCGAGATCCACCACAGCGACCCGGGATACCCGTCGCTCGGCCTGCATCAGACGTGCGGCAATGGCAGCGTCGTTAAAAACGCAAAATCCCTCACCACGATCGGATTGCGCATGATGCGTACCGCCCGCGAGGTTGACGGCGGTACCCTCCATGATCGCGGCACGACAGGCAGCGATCGTCGCTCCGGCAGAGCGCCGTGATCGCTCCACCATCTCGGGCGACCAGGGAAAGCCAATCGCCTTTTGCTCAGCCTCGGACAGCGCACCGCTGCTCACGCGGTGAATATAGTGGGGATGATGCGCGAGCGCGAGCACGCCATCGCTGGTGTGCGGCGCCTCCTCGAGCGATACCGAGGGCAGGACATCGGCCACTGCGTCACGCAGCATCCGATACTTTTGCATGGGGAAGCGATGCCCGTCCGGCAAAGGAAGTACGAAGCGGTCGCTGTAGAAAGCTCTCACGGGTCGCGAGGTAAAACTGAGGAGCGGCGAGTCTAGCATGGGCTGCGGGCACGAGATTTTTGCCTGATGACATCCGACTCAGACTCTGCCTGCCAAGGGACGCATCCTTGCATGAGCCTGGCGCGAGGAAATGGCACTCCCCTGATGCGACGCAATGCCGGAACTTGACACACGCAGGCCTTCACTGAAGAATGAGCACTGCTGCAATGCAGCATTCGCATCGTCGTTTCATCTCATCCCTCAGGAGTCTCTTTCATGATCTCGCCCGACCTGTTGTCCTCTGCTGCCCGTACCCGCGTGTCATCCCAGCTCGACTTTGCCACCGCCATGTCCGAATCCATGATCGAGAGCATGGAAAAATTCATGGGCCTGAATTTACAAGCCGCCAAGGCAAGTCTCGAGATGTCCATCGCCAGTGCTCAGCAACTGATGAGCACCAAAGACCCGCAGGAATTCATGAATCTCAGCAGCCATCCGATTCAACCCCAGGCAGATATCATGCTGACTTATTTGCGTCATCTAGCCAGCATTGGCTCGGGCGCTCACAAGCAATTCACCCAAATCACGCAGTCGCAAATCAGCGAGAACAATCGCGAGATCGTGGCGCTGCTGGATGCACTGGGCAGCGGTACGCCCGAAGGTTCGCAGACCTCGATTGGCTTGCTGAAGTCCGCAATCGGCGATGCGGCCTCGGGTTACGATCAAATCGCCCGCAGCACGCAGTCGGCGATCGAGCAGCTGGAATCAACATTCAGCTCCGCCAATAATGAGATGACCACATTGACAACAAAAACGAATGGTCGCTCGAAAAAATAAAAACATCGCTGA
>JBILCO010000060.1:0-8788 GCA_044353075.1 Burkholderiaceae bacterium | reverse complement strand
CACGCGCAATATCCTGCGGCGGAATATCGGATTCGGAACGGATTTCACCGTACTTGTTCACATACTGTTTTTCACCGCCGTTATCCGATGACTGAATCAGCATCTCCTGCAACCTGGTATTACCGATGTAGACGTAGGTCTGCCATTTGTTGGTCGCATCGTCCGGTGTCGCCACCTGTGTCTTGCGGTAGTAAACCGTCGCCAGATAGCCGTTGCCACCGGAGTCGTACACGGTGACCGCAGTCGTCTTGTTGTAGGTGGTCGGATCATTACGATCAAAAGGCAGCTCCGGGACTTTGGCATCCGAGGGAAAGTTCAGACCCAGCATGACCTCTGAGGTCGCGACCGCATCACCATTGGTTTTACGCGGAATGGTGAGCTTGGCCAGATCGTCGAGGTCGGCTTTGCCGGAGGAGTCGACTGCCGCCGCAATCAGTGCCTGTCCTGCTGAATTGACCACGTTGTACGAGTCATTGAGCATGAAGGTACCGTTACGGGTGTAGATGTCCTGCAGTCCGTCAGCCGATTTCAAAGGAAAAAAACCGTCGCCGGTGATCGCGATATCGAGCGCGTTGGCGGAGAACTGAATATTGCCCTGACTGAATTCTTGGCTCACCTGCTTGAGCGCGACACCCTGACCGATGACGGACGACGCTTTCTGCAGCGGTGAGGTCGCAAAGATGTCACCAAAGTCAGCGCGCGAGCGCTTGAAGCCGGTGGTGCCCACGTTGGCGATGTTGTTACTGGTCACGGACAGCTGCGCGGTTGCGGCGTTCAGACCGGTCAACGAAGTATAGAAAGACATGTTTGCTTCTCCTGAATTACGGGCGGGCGGTTATTTTGTAAATACGCTTGATCTGTGTTTTATCTTTAGTTGCCGATGCGTTTGACTTCGCTCAGGCTGACCAATGAGCCATCATTGAGCTCGACTTTCATGTCGCCAGTGAGTGCATCGGTCGTCACGCTGCGCACACTGGCCATGGTGGTCACCGGCGCCTTGCTCGGCGTGCCAAAACGGCTGACGGTGGCCTCGATGCGGTAGGTGCCATCGGGCATGGGGTTGCCTTCGGAATCATTGCCATCCCAGCTGAACGGGAATTCGCCCTTCTTCTGAGCGCCGACCTGGCCGGTACGCACCAGTGCGCCGGTCGATGAATACACTTTGAGTGTGACGCCATCGACATCATTGGCCAGCGTGACGGTGCCTTCGACCGGCTCGCCGCTCTTGATCGCTTTGCCATCGACCACTGCGACCGATTTGCCGATTAGGCTGGCGGCAGAACTCATGCGGTCACCCGTCATCGAGCCGACCAGTGTCTTTAATGAGTCCGCCATTCTGGTGGTAGCTTCCAGCTGCGAGAACTGCGCGAGCTGAGCGACAAACGCTTCGTTATCCATCGGATCGAGCGGATTCTGATTCTGCAGCTGGGTGGTAAACAGCGTGAGAAACGCGGTCTGCCCCATCTCGCCGCCATTGCCATTCAAGACAGCGTCTTCCTGCTCTTTTTTATACTGCGTAGTTGTCTTGATATTCGACGGCAACGTGTTCATCGAAGTCGACGTCGCTGGACCGGTTGTTGTGGTGGCCATGTCAGTTTTCCTTAAGCTTTAATCATGTCGATCGTGCGCATCATCAGTTCGCGCGCGGTATTAACGACTTCAACGTTGTTTTGATACGAGCGGGAGGCGGCCATCAGGTCCACCATCTCGGTGACTTCATTCACATTGGCCTGATAGACAAAACCTTCACCATCAGCCAGCGGATTGTTCGGGTCATAGACGCGGGGAATGGGCTTGGAGTCGTCAACGATCTTGTCGACTTTCACGCCACCGATGTAGGGCGCGCCGGCATGAATCATTTCTTCATCCATCAGCGCTTTAAATACAGTGCGCTTGCCGCGATAGGCTTCTTTTTCGGTCGCGGCGGTGGTGCCGGCATTGGCCAGGTTGGACGCCGTGTTGTTCATTCGGACCAGCTGCGCATTAAGTGCCGTGCCGCCAATACCGAAAATATTATCGATAGACATTGCCATGATTAATCTCCTCGCAAGGCCTTGCGTATGCTGGATACGCGGTTTTCAAGGAAGGACAAGGTGGCCTGATAATCAGCCGCTGCCTTACCGTATTTAGCCTGCTCGACCGACAATTCGACGGTATTGCCGTCCAGAGACGCGCTGAACGGCACGCGGTAACGCAGGCCGTCATCGTCCGGGTTCTCGTCGGCATAAGGAAAGTGCGTCATGTGCGTGGAGTTCATGTTGTCGCTGGGCTTGAATTCCGCCATCACCGATTTGAAATCCAGTTCACGCGCTTTGAAGTGCGGGGTGTCGTCGTTGGCGATATTGCGGGCAAGCAGCTCCATGCGCTGATTGCGCACCCGCAGTGCCTTCTCATGTATCCCTAACGCGTTACTCAATACGTCCATTTCGTTCTCCTTGCCATGCGATCGCCGGAATGCCGACAATTCGCTCAAGTTTCCAGCTGTCGCGTCGACTATTGCAAAGGTCGTGCCAAGTGTTCTTTTCGGGAAATAACGTCAGGGGTGACGCATGGAGCGGCAAAGCTTGACCGCTACAGGCTTTGCCTCGGGTGGCAAAGGATTGCCGGGGGGCGGCAATCGGTGAAACAAAACGGTTGATGACTACAAATCTGACGTATCCGCTTTCGCTACCATCTGCGTGAACTCCCCCAGACGCTGCCGTGCATTCAGATGCAAGCCACTCACGATCGAGTTGCGCGTGATGACGCCGGCATTCCGATCCCGGCCCTCATATAAATAAGCTGCCTGCTTTCCGGCGATCTGCAGTGGGGCATCTGCCCGGGTTTCATTGCGTGCACGCGGTGTGAGAACGGTGAGATACAGGTTGTCCAGCGATGCCGGACCGTAGTCTTTCAGACGGGTGCGGGTGAAATAACGATCCACCAGATCCAGCTGCTCCATGACGGAGAGGTTCAATATCTCTTTGGGTTTTTCCGCATAACCCACGCCCTTGGCGCCGGTACCGGCACAGAACTGAATGATGCCGTGACAAAAGCCATTGGTCGCCTTGGGGTTCATGCCATTCGATTCCATTAGCGTCATGCGGGCGAAATCATCCGGTGCAAAACGATGTTCGCTGGCCAGCGCCAGGATCTTGTTGCGTACCTCGGTCTGCTGTTCCGCCGGTACAAAACCTTTGGCCACCGCCCGGGCCAGCGTCTTGTCGAGCACGGGTGTGGCGATATTGGCCTGGGCGTTGAGCTGCACAGCCTCGACGGTGCCGGGTCGTAGTTTGAGCGCGGCCATGGTGGTCATCGGCGCCATATTTAAGACCTGACCGGGAACGATTCGGTTAGGGTTGGTGATGCCGTTTTCACGGGCGATCGTCCTGGCCATTTCGTAAATCTGGCCATTATTGAACTGGCCGATGGCGTTACCGAGGTAGTTTCGGGTCAGGTTCATCAGGGTATCGCCACGCTGGACCGTAACGGTCGCCCCGTTGCCTGCCTTCCCGTCTTGCGCTTCGGCCAAGACCTGTCGGAAATCCCCCGATGCCGGTTTACGGCTGGCGGCGCCGGCGTTCTCACTGGCCTGACCGGCAACTGGGGCGTTATGGGCTTGAATCTGCATGGTGACTGGCCTTTTCGGGGCTGGAACTGTTTTTGCTAGTTAGCTCGCTACCTGTCGGGAGTTCCACAGTTGCGAGCCCTGATAAGCTTGATTTAGCAAGGCCTGTTCCAGTAACCACTTTAATAATGATGCAGACCACTATCAAAAAACCTGTTGCTCTGCCCCACCTGCGCCGCTGTCTGGCGGGCATGCTGGCGAGCTGCTTGCTGAGCATGCCACTGGCGCAAGCGGCCAGCCCGCAAGAGGTTCTGGTGGCTGAACTGACCAAATGGGTGGCCACGCAAAATGAGGTACCCACCGATCAGGTGATCGTCGCCCCGCTGGATGCCCGCATCGCGGTTCAGCCCTGTGCATCGCAGTACAGCTTTGATTATCCTTTTGTTAATCGCGAGAGTGTCCGCGCGCGGTGTCTGAAACCAGCCTGGCAGTTGTATGTGAAGGTCGGGTTTGCACAGGTCCACCAACCGCTACCGGCCAGTAGCAAACCGACAACACAGGCAGCACCAGTTGGCCCGGCCCCGGTCCCTGTCAGCGCGGAATCACGCCAGGTCCTGGTGGCCGCCAGCAATCTGAACGCCGGGCAGCTGCTGCAGCCAGCGCTGTTCAAGCTGGAGAGGATGGATGCCGATAAGATCAATAAGTCGCACCTACTGGAAGCCACCGGTCTGGAGGGACAGGAGCTGGTGCGCAATCTGCGCGCCGGCGAACCGATCCGGCTGGCGGACATGCGGGCCGCAATCATGGTAAAAAAGGGCGAGCTGGTGCAGCTCATCGTGGGCAGACCGGGAGAATTTCAGATTTCAGTCCGCCTGGAAGCGATGCAGGATGGCCGGCTGGGCGAACAAATCAAATTGCGCAACGCCGAATCCGGAAGAATTTTAGGCGGCGTTGTGACAGGAAAAGGGTCCGTTAAAGGAAGTTAGGTGAAAATAGCTATTATTGGTAAATCTGCCGATATTTTTCACAGGAAAAGCTAAAGTTCTCTAATGCAGATCCGATACTCGTTGTGACAGGAATAAAAGGCCGAAGGCCGAAAGTGAGAGAAAACCATGAGCAATCCGATATCCAGCATCTTCAGCGGCAGCGCCGCCCTGGACAAAGTCGCCCTCGAAAAATCCAAGCGCCGTGCGCTGGAACGTCCGGGTGATGGTCAGCCAGAAGCGACCAAAGCGGCCAAGCCTCCCGTGCCCAATCAGGACACGCTGCAGCTCTCCGAAGTCGCGAAGCGTGCGGCAGCCGAGCCCAGTTTTGACCGCAGCAAGGTCGAGGCCATCAAGCAGGCGCTGAGTGAAGGCAATTACCCGATCAATGCACGCCGCATTGCCGAAAGCTTTGTCGCTGTCGAAAAGCTGATCGGCTGATCGATTGACTGATTCGATGCAAGCCACATCAACCCGACTCGGCCCCTTGCCCTCCTCGCCCAGCCCCGAGCTGGTGGCGGCGCTTGAGCACGGGTTGGCGCTGCATCAGTTGCTGGAACAGGAGTTCGACGCGCTGCGCGAGCAAAACCTCGATATTTTCGAAGCACTGCAGCCGGAAAAAACCCAGATTTTCGATTCGCTCGTTAGCCTGACCGGCATCGGCACCGAATCCAATCGTCTGGATGATCCCGAATGGGACACTTTCAAAAATCTGATCACCGATTGCCGCGACATGCATCGCCGCAATGAAATCCTGATTACCCGCAAGCTCGATGCCATTCGCGGCACCCTGCAAACACTCAATGGCGGTGACACCACCGCCTCGGTCGAAGTCTATGACCGTCTCGGCCGCATGGCGCGCTCGCGCGGTGGTCGGGGTTACGAAGAAGCCTGAATCCCGCTACTTATTCTGCCTATCGTCCTGCTTCTCATCCCCCGGCTTCATCCCCTGCAACCAGTAAGCCCATGACAACACCACCGCGACGGCGACATACAGCTCGCGAGGTATTTCCTGTTCCAGATCAAGACGGGACAAGGCGGCGACCAGTTCACGGTCCTGGGCTATATAGATCCCCTGCTTTTTTGCTTCAGCGATGATCGCGTCGGCGACGTCATCACTGCCTTTGGCGGTGACCACCGGCACCTCGCGTTTGCCATAGGCAAGCGCGACAGCTTCGCGGGTGCGCTTCATGCGGTAACGTCCAGCATCGCGCCGGCCGGTGGTGACCAGCCCTCGGGCAAGCTGGGCCGGGCGGCATGAAAGATGCGAAAAGAATCCATGGTCAGGCCGGCCTTCTGCAAGCGTTCGCCCAGAGCATCGCTGTGTTTGCGCGCGAGCCGGACGGCACTGCCCTTGAGCGCCCACATCATCAGATCCACATGCGAGGCTTTGGAGATGGAGGTCTTGAGCCAGATCTCGCCGAGCACCTCATTTTCCGTATGAATATCAACGGAAAACGGCGGCGCTTCCTTGCCGGGCTGACGTGCAGGACGAAAGAACTTCAGGTGGACCGGATTGGCATCAACAAACGGCAACACCATGCCGAAAGAGAGTTCGCCGCGTGCCTGAGCCGCCAGCGATTCGACCTGCGCGGCCTCGATGTCATCGAACGCTCTTCTCAGATTGCTGATGACGGCGGTGTCTTTGTCGCTCAGTGCGCGGATCATGCGACGCAGCCAGACCTTGGTATCGACCGCACCGGGCGACTGACCGCGCGACAGCAGCGCCTCCACCCATAAACCAGAGCCGAACACGGCGGCCTGCAGACCACCCGCCGAGAGCCCCCGCATCGACAGTTGCATGCGCTGGAAGATGGCGGCCAGTTCGGGATTGCCAGTGGTCTGCAACAGCGATACCGCCTGACGCGGCGCGAACAATTCCAGCAAGGTCGGCGACATCGGCGGTCGCAGTGACAGCGCCGCCAGTCGCGAGGCATTGATCTGGGCAGTCGCTGTCTCGGTGGCCACCCCTGCCGCCGGTGCCGCGGGCTGTGCGGCAGGATCGAATAGCTTCAGCAGCCAGCTGTTGGCGCCCTGATAGGCACGCAAAAACACGGTGTCACCGGGACGAAATCGGAGGCCAGGAGGCAGATCGAGGAGTTTGCCGTTCAGCAGAAGTTTGAGTGCCTCGCCGCGCAGTTCGACGTTGGCCTGAACGATTTGCCCGTCGCGCAGACCGAGTAGCCGGGCGACGGGTGTTTCGAGTGCGAGCGGACGCCCCTCGAGATAGATCGGATTGAGTCGCCCCGGCAGGGCTGCCTGCTCAGGGCCGGACAACATGGTGAACGCTCCGCGTCAGGGGTAGCGCACCCACTTTTTCTTTTCTTCCGGCGAGACTTCCGGTGCCGGGTTGGCACTGCCAGCAACATTGACGGGCAGACGCGGTATGGCAATCGGCGGGGTCTGGTCGTAAGCTGCCGGTGCCATCGTCGGCGCGACGACCGGCGCTGTCGAGTACAGGCTGACTCGAGTGTCGCGGCCGCTACCGTTACCACCCTCGGCCATGATCACATCGCGAAGCGTCGATGCGTCAGGCACCTGCAGTACTTGGCCCGCGCGCAATTTAACATTGGCTGCCGTCATCAGCTCGGGATTCGCTCGCAGGTAAGCCTGGCGCAGAACATCGGCAGAGAACAGCTTGGCCGGCAGGGTCTTGCGAATCACGCTGTCGAGATTGTCGCGCGCCTGTACGACGTAGGACTGGCCGCCGGCATTGGGCTGACGACTCGCCATTTCACGCGCCAGCTCCTGCATGGCGGGCGTGGCGGGTGGTGTTTGCGATTTCGCCTGGGCGTTGTGACCGGCACGATGCTTTTTCACGGCTTTGTGAGGCGCGGGCGCGGGCTCGGCCTTGTGCTGGGCAGTCGCATGTGCGTCGGCCGGCTTTTCGGCGCCGTGTTTGTCCGCGCCGTGTTTGTCAACGCCATGCTTGTCAGCGGCATGTTTGTCGGCTGGCTTCTCGACGGCTTTGTCAGCGCCCGGTTTGGCCGCTGTCTTGTCCGCTGTCTTGTCCGCTGTCTTGTCAGCTGTCTTGTCAGCTGTCTTGTCCGCGGGCTTTTCGGCCGCTTTATCCGCTGGCTTGTCCCCGCCGGCATCTGCCTTGGGTGCGTCTTTCTTCGGCTGGAACGCTTTCGGCGTGGCGTTTGCAGGATAGGGCTTGGAGGGCAGGTCAGGCTCAGCCGGTGCATCGGCCTTGGCTTCCTTGACTTCCTTGCCATCCTTCTTGTCGTCGGCCTTGGCGTCCTTGGCGGGTTCGGCCTTGGGCGCGTCGGCAGCCATCACGGCGGTGCTGCAGAAGAGCGCGAACACGGCGATGAGGAGTTTGCGTTGGGCGATGGTCATTTTTTTTCTCCGCGATTTCAAAATGGGGTGGCGACCCAGTCGCCGGATCGGGCGATGCTGGTCGGTCCCGCGAGCTTGCGCAAAGTAGCGCGGCCGGCACCCACACTGACCACTTCAACCAGTGCCAGATGCTGAGCGCTGTCGGGTTCCAGAATACGGGCCGGCAGATGTTCACGATTCATCAACAACAGCTGGTCGCCTGCGGAGAGTCCCGCGATCTGGCCGCCATTGATTACCCAACCGGTGGGCGTTGACTGCAATACGTTGAACTGCTGGGGTCGGCAGGAGAAATGGCTCTCCATGCTCTGCTGCCAGCGATCCAGTACGAGATCGAGCTCAGAGAGCAAGCCCGGAGGTAGTGGCTTGCTGGTAGTGCGCAACTCGGTCTCGGGGAAAAACAGCGGTACGGCTTCCTGCCACAGCAGGCGCTGGCTGCTGCGCTCGTAGACAGAGAGTCGAATCACGAATGGTACCGGCTCGCTGCGCGGCGGCTCATCCGTGACATAGTTGGCAGCGACCTTGACCATCTGCGCCGACTTCTGGCGCAGTGTCTGCCGTGGGCGAACCGGCTCGATCGCCAGTGCGCCGGCTGGCAGCAATTCAATCACCATGTGATAGGGCGAAATATCGGGCACCGCGCCGGTGAGCAAACGATCATAGGTGGTGGCCGGCATGATGGCCGGGCGCGACAAATGCCACATCCGGCTGCTTACGGCCCTGGACATCAAACGCGAACGCGTCTGATCCATCAACATCGTCCACTGGTAACGGTCGGCACCGCTGGTGGCAATGTGCAAGGCCGTTTCCAGCGTCGCTTCGCGGCGATAACGCTGCACATTGGCCCGGCAGATTTCCTCGCTCGGGGTGGCGCCCCGGGCGTCGGCGACGATGGCCGCTGACGGACCGTCTTCGGCGT
>JBILCO010000170.1:0-5374 GCA_044353075.1 Burkholderiaceae bacterium | reverse complement strand
GAATGGCATCAATGCCCAGATCATTGGCAAGCACGTAATAGTAGGTGTTACACGACTGCACAATCGACTTGTACATGTCGACACGGCCGTGACCGCCTTCCTTGTCATCGCGGAAGCGATTGTTACCGAACATGAAGTAGCCCGGATCGAAGATGCCGAACTCCGGTGTGCGCTTGCCCAGTTCCAGTGCCGCCAATGCCATATAGGGCTTGAAGGTGGAGCCGGGCGGATAGCTGCCAATCAGTGCGCGATTGAGCAAGGGTTTGTCGAGCGATGTATTAAGTTCTTCCCAGCTTTTCGCGTCGATACCTTCGACGAAAAGATTCGGATCGTAGGTGGGCATAGATACGTAAGCAAGAATATCGCCCGTTTCCGGCTCAATGGCTACCAGCGCACCGCGACGATCACCAAAGGCCTTTTCCACGATTTTCTGCAGCTCGATATCGACCGACAAAATCAGGTTGTTTCCGGGCGTAGGCGCAGTGCGCGAAAGCGTGCGGTTGGCGCGCCCACCCGCTGACACTTCAATCTCGTCATAGCCGGTGATGCCGTGCAAATGTTTCTCGTAACTTTTTTCGATGCCTTCCTTGCCGATATATTCGGTGCCACGATAATTGGCCGCATCTTCGCCAGCCTCCAGCCTTTCGGCTTCTTTCTTGTTGACCCGGCCGATATAACCAATCATGTGGGAAGCAGTCGAACCCAATGGATACTGACGAAACAAACGCGCCTGAATATCGACTCCGGGAAAGCGGTAACGCTGCGCGGCAAAACGGGCGACTTCTTCATCCGTGAGCCGGGTACGGATTGGCAGACTTTCGAAGGTCTTCGATTCTTCCATCAGACGACGGAAGCGCTTGCGATCCTTGGGCTGAATGTCCACCAGCTGCGCCAGTTCATCAATCACGATATCGAGCTGACGATCGATTTTGGCGGGTGTAATTTCCAGCGTGTACGCAGAATAGTTACGGGCCAAAACAACACCGTTACGATCGACAATCAGACCGCGATTGGGAACGGCCGGCACCACCGAGATGCGGTTGCTCTCTGCGCGCTCCGCATACTCGCTATGGCGCACCGCCTGCAGCCATAAAAAACGCAGCATCAGCAAGCCGAAACAGATGAACACCACCAGACCGGCCACCGACAGACGCAATCTGAATAATTGCAGCTCGCGTTCAGTATCTTTAATTTCGGTCATGGCGGGCTAATCAGATCGGTCGTGTTTCATCGCGATCGACCGCGCGTCGTTGCGGCGCCAGCAGCAACCAGCAGACGATGGGCCAGATCAGGGTGGCCACAATGCTTTGGGCGAAATACAACCAGCCGGGTAAATTGCCGGTGACGGCCAGCTGAATCAGCATCTGCACGACCTGCATGACAACCAGCAGTGGCAGCACATGCAAAGCCTGCACCGAGGGTCGAAACCACAACACTCGACGGTGAATCGTGATCGCGAAATAGGACAACAGCGTATAGGCCAGCGCATTCTCGCCCAGCAGCGATGCACTGTGCACATCCATCACCAGGCCCATCAGAAACGCGATGCCGATGCCTACTTTACGGGGCTGATAGATGCTCCAGAACACCAGCGTGAGCGCAACAAAATCCGGCACCCAGCCCCAGCTACCCCAGGGAAAAAGGTTCATGAAAAATGCGGCCACCAGGCTGAACGCGATGAAGGCAGGATTGACCGGCAGCAGAATATGGTCACGATCAATCATGGCGTCTCCGTGGCGTCCTTGCGTGTACGTTTGTTACGAAATTCGGGTTGCATTGCATTGTCGGACGCCGGTGGCGCTGGCTGCTGGCTGTTCTCCGCCAGCAGCACCAGTACCTGACGGTGGCGGGCGACGCCCGCGCTGGGCTGGCACAAAATACGCGCAAAAGCATCCGAGGTCTGTGCGTCGACTGTCGCCACTGTCGCAACGGCCAGACCCGACGGATAAACGCCATCAATACCTGACGTGGTCAGCACATCCCCTTTGCGAATGTCGGCATTGGATGCCATGAAACGCAATTCGAGCACGCCGGACTGACCACGGCCATACGCGACGCTGCGTACACCACTGCGCAAGACCTGAACGGGTATCGCCTGGTCTTTGTCGGTCAGCAGCGTGACTTCAGAAGTGAAGGGAAATACGCGAGTCACCTGACCGATTACACCCAGATCGTCGATGACAGGTTGCCCGGGTCGGATGCCATGCGACTGCCCACGGTCGAGAATGATTTTTCGCGAAAACGGATCGCGAGCATCGTACAAAATCTCACTCATCAGCGTTTTGATCTCCACCCGCTCGGACGCCTCAAGCAGCTTGCGCAAGTGCGCGTTCTCGGCGAGCAGCTGTGCGTTCTGCTGTAATTGCTGAGAATTCAGCACCTGTTGTTCGCGCATGCGGGTATTGTCTTCTTGCAGACGCGTCAGCGATGAGAAATAGTTGGTCGTGGCAAAAAACGCATCGCGCGGCAGCATGGCAACAATTTGCAGCGGATAAAGCGCAGTACCGATCGCCTGACGCATCACACCCAGTGTGCGCAAACGTGAATCGGCCATCAGCAGGGCGAGGGCAATCAAGGCAAAGAAAAGCATCTTCGCGCGTGCCGAAGCACCTTGCTTGAAGAGTGGCGGCGGGCTGTATTCCATCAGGGTGAGACTTGAATGCCGTCGGAATGAGAAACCTGCGGGTACGGCGTCGTGGCTGTGCCCCGCAAATAGAAAATCATGCACCGCAGCGACAGCTGTCCGCAGACTACTGGCGGGCAGCTGTCACGCATGTTCATCGGTTTATTCGTAAGAGAACAGAGAACCCAGCTTGTCCATGCGCTCGAGCGCCATGCCAGAGCCGCGTACCACGCAGGTCAGCGGATCATCGGCCACCAGCACCGGCAGACCCGTTTCCTCCATCAGCAGACGATCAAGGTCGCGCAGCAGCGCGCCGCCGCCGGTGAGCATCATGCCTTTTTCGGCAATGTCGGCGCCCAGCTCAGGCGGTGTCTGCTCAAGCGCATTCTTGACGGCGGAGACGATATTGTTGAGCGGATCAGTCAGGGCTTCCAGCACCTCGTTACTCGAGATGGTGAAGGAGCGCGGAATGCCCTCGGACAGGTTGCGGCCTTTGACTTCCATTTCACGCACTTCCGTGCCGGGGAAGGCAGAACCAATCTGTTTCTTGATGGTCTCTGCCGTTTGCTCACCGATTTGTCGCCACCTACACGCACTGAACCCTTGTAGACCATCCCGCCGAGCGAGATGATGCCGACTTCGGTCGTACCACCACCGATATCGACCACCATTGAACCGGTTGCCTCGGACACGGGGAGACCGGCGCCAATCGCAGCGGCCATCGGCTCTTCGATCAGAAACACCTGCGAGGCGCCAGCACCGAGCGCGGATTCGCGAATCGCGCGACGCTCGACCTGGGTCGATCCGCAAGGGACGCAAATGATGATGCGCGGCGACGGCTTGAACAGCTTGGTGTCATGCACCATGCGAATGAATTGCTTGAGCATTTGCTCAGTGACGGTGAAGTCGGCAATCACGCCATCCTTCATCGGACGAATGGCTTCGATGTTGCCCGGCACCTTGCCCAGCATTTGCTTTGCTTCCTTGCCGACGGCCTGAATGTTCTTCTTGGCATTCGGCCCGCCCTGCTGGCGAATCGCGACCACGGAAGGCTCATCGAGCACGATACCCAGACCACGGACATAAATCAGGGTGTTGGCGGTACCGAGGTCAATCGCCAGATCGTTTGAAAAATAACTACGAAGGAATGCAAACATGAAATCTTGTCCTCAAACGCCAGAACGGAACACGTCCAGACGAAAAAATTGCGGAAATGAGCCGAAATTGTGCGCCGCACTAAGCGCGGCGGCTGCAGCCATTAACCTGACATTCTACCTTATAATCCTTGCTGAATTGGCTGACAGAAATGCGAAAAATTCGCTGTTCTTCCGCTTTCTTCGGCGAAAACGCATCCGTTGCTTTGTTTGCCATTTTTAGAATTGTTGACCCTGACACGCCGCCCGGCGCCCCCTCATGCCCCTGTCACTCACCGATATTGCGCGCCTGTCCAAATTGGCGCAACTTGATCTCGACAATCAGCAATCCGCCGACGCGCTGGACAAACTCAACAGCATTTTTACTCTGGTCGAGCAAATGAAATCCGTCGACACCACGGGGGTCGAACCCCTGTCTCATCCGATTGCCGCCTGGCAGAACGATCTTGCCCTGCGCCTGCGCGATGATGAAGTCAGCGAAACCAATCAGCGTGATGCCTACCAAAAGCCAGCCCCCCTGACCCAGGACGGTCTTTATCTGGTGCCGAAAGTCATCGAATAAGACAGCTTAACGCTCCTTTTTACCGCCGCCTCTCCGAATACAGCGCACCACCGACTCATGCCTACTCAGACACTTAAAGCCCTGTCCACGCAGCTCCAAAGCGGCTCGATCTCAGCAACCGAGCTTGCCAGCGACTATTTGTCCCGCATCGCCAGCAGCGATCTGAATGCTTTTACCAGCGTCAATCCCGAACTGACCCTCGCGCAGGCCAAAGCCGCAGATGCCCGCATTGCCAGCGGAAACGCAACCCCGCTGACGGGGCTGCCGATCGCACACAAGGATATTTTCGTGACCGAGGGCTGGCCGTCGACTGCCGGATCGAAGATGCTTTCCGGCTACGTCAGCCCGTTTGATGCAACGGTAGTGAAACAGTTCCTCACAGCAGGCATGGTCAACCTCGGAAAATTGAATTGTGATGAATTCGCCATGGGTTCATCGAATGAAAATTCGTTTTTTGGCGCAGTCAAGAACCCTTGGGACAAAACCGCTGTACCGGGTGGCTCTTCGGGTGGCTCCGCAGCAGCCGTGGCAGGTGGCCTCACACCCGCGGCCACCGGCACGGATACCGGCGGCTCCATCCGTCAGCCCGCCGCCTTGTGTGGCATCACCGGCATCAAACCGACCTATGGCCGGGTGTCTCGTTACGGGATGATTGCCTTTGCGTCCTCACTGGATCAGGGCGGCCCGATGGCATGGACCGCCGAAGACTGCGCGATGCTGCTCAACGCGATGAGTGGTTTTGATCCGCGCGACTCGACATCGATTGAGCGCGAGTCCGAAGATTTCACGCGCGCCCTGAGCGAGAACATCAAAGGCCTGAGGATAGGCGTGCCAAAAGAATATTTTGGCGAAGGACTTGCCAGCGATGTCGAGCAAGCGGTACGCGAGGCGCTTAAAGAATACGAGAAGCTGGGCGCCACGCTGGTCGAGATTTCATTACCCAAGACATCGCTCTCGATTCCGGTGTACTACGTGATTGCACCGGCGGAAGCCTCATCGAATTTGTCACGCTTTGATGGCGTGCGTTATGGTCAT
>JBILCO010000260.1:0-3414 GCA_044353075.1 Burkholderiaceae bacterium | reverse complement strand
GCGCCAAAGAGTACACGGACCTCAGTGACATGTACCGCAAGACGCGCTCCGAAGGTTTTGGTGATGAAGTCAAGCGCCGCATCCTGATCGGCGCCTACGTCCTGTCGCATGGCTATTACGACGCTTACTATCTGCAGGCACAAAAAATTCGCCGTCTGATCGCACAGGATTTTCAGGAAGCGTTCACGCAATGCGATGTGATCATGGGCCCGGTTGCACCGACCGTTGCCTGGGATCTGGGATCAAAAGTCAACGACCCGGTTGCCAACTATCTGGCCGATATTTACACCTTATCGACCAGCCTGGCCGGCTTGCCCGGCATGTCGATTCCGATCGGCTTCGGGCAAGGCGAAAAAAATGCAAAACGCCCGGTGGGTCTGCAATTGATCGGCAATTATTTCGGCGAAGCGAAACTGCTCAATATTGCGCATCAATTTCAACAGGCGACAGACTGGCATCAGCGGCGTCCGGAACAAAGCGCCTAGGCCGCACAGAACGTTCAGAACCAAAAGGACACATCATGCAATGGGAAGTGGTGATCGGGCTGGAAACCCACACGCAGCTCACGACAGCCTCCAAAATTTTCAGCGGTGCGCCCACCAACTTTGGCGCAGCCCCCAACACGCAAGCCTGCCCGGTAGACCTGGCCCTGCCCGGTGTGCTGCCGGTATTGAACCGTGGCGCAGTCGAGCGCGCGATTCAGTTCGGTCTGGCCATCGGTGCGACGATTGCGCCAAGCTCCGTGTTTGCCCGTAAAAATTATTTTTATCCCGACCTGCCCAAGGGTTATCAGATCAGTCAGTTTGAAATTCCGGTGGTTCAGGGCGGCAGCCTGTCGTTCGTTGTCGAAAAAGACGGCAAGGCGGAACTGAAAACCGTCAATCTGACCCGCGCGCACCTCGAAGAAGATGCGGGCAAGTCGCTGCATGAAGACTATCAGGGTATGACCGGCATCGATCTCAACCGCGCCGGTACGCCCTTGCTGGAAATCGTGACCGAACCCGAGATGCGCAGCGCCGCTGAAGCCGTTGCTTACGCCAAGGCACTGCATGCACTCGTGATGTGGCTGGGTATTTGCGACGGCAATATGCAGGAGGGCTCGTTCCGCTGTGACGCCAATGTCTCCGTACGGCCGGTCGGACAGAAAGAATTCGGTACGCGCTGCGAAATCAAGAACCTGAATTCCTTCCGCTTTTTGGAAGAAGCGATCAATTATGAAGTACGTCGCCAGATTGAGCTGATCGAAGACGGCGGCACGGTCGTACAAGAGACCCGCCTGTACGATCCGGACAAAAAAGAAACCCGCTCCATGCGCAGCAAGGAAGATGCGATGGATTATCGCTACTTCCCCGACCCCGATCTGCCGCCACTGATGATTGCGCAGGCATGGATAGACCGTGTGAAGGCCTCGCTGCCCGAGTTGCCGGACGCCATGCGTGAGCGTTTTGTCCGCGACTATCAGCTCTCCGAATACGATGCGATGGTGCTGACGCAATCAAAAGCCATGGCCGCCTACTTTGAAGCGGTGGTGACGGCAACCGGCAAGGCGCAAGCAAAGCCAGCGGCGAACTGGATGATGGGTGATGTGGCCTCGACGCTGAATCGCGAAGGCATCGAGATTGGCGAATCGCCGGTCAGTGCAGCGCAACTTTCACTGCTGTTGCAGCGCATTGCTGATGGCACGATCTCAAACAAGATTGCTAAGGAAGTATTTACTGCGATGTGGGAAGCAAAATCTTCTTCCACGACTCTGGCCGACGAGCTCATTGAATCCAAGGGATTAAAGCAGATCTCCGATACCGGCGCGCTTGAAAAAATTATCGACGAAGTGTTGGCTGCGAATGCCAAATCGGTCGAGGAATTCAGGGCAGGCAAAGAAAAAGCGTTCAACGCGCTCATCGGTCAGGCGATGAAAGCGACTCAGGGCAAAGCCAATCCGGCGCAGTTGACCGAGCTGTTGAAGCAGAAGCTGGGCTAAGTCTCTTCCGGAGTCAGAGAGGGGCGGTCAATGCCGCCCCCTTTTTTTTTGGCAGTACAGATCAAGCCACACCATAGCGCTGACGATACGTCTCAACGGGACCCTTGAACTGTGCCAGCTCCGCGCTCGCGCCGGGGCCGGACAGATAAGCAAACAAGTCATTCAGGTTCGCAATCGGTATCACCGGCATGCCGAAACTCTGCTCGACTTCCTGTACCGCCGACAATTGCGACAGCGCGCCTTCGGCGCCACTCTTTTCCATGCGGTCCAGCGCAATCAGCACCGCGCACGGTGTCGCACCCTGCGCCCGGATCATTTCGACGGACTCGCGCACTGAGGTGCCGGCCGAGATCACATCGTCAATGATGACCACACGGCCCGCCAGCTGCGCGCCAACGATCGTGCCGCCTTCACCATGGTCTTTGGCTTCCTTGCGGTTGTAGGCAAAAGACGTGTTGTGACCTTTGGATGCCAGAGCGACCGCCGTGGCCGATGCCAGCGTGATGCCCTTGTAAGCGGGCCCGAACAGCATATCGAAGCCAACGCCCGAATCCAGTAGCGTTTGCGCGTAAAAGTCGGCCAGCTTGCCGAGTCGTTCGCCATCGCTGAACAAGCCGGCATTGAAGAAATAAGGCGACAGACGCCCGGCCTTGGTCGTGAATTCGCCGAAGCGTAGTACGCCGGCGTTGACGGAAAATTCGATGAATTGCTGGCGCAGCTTGCTCACTCAATCACCTTGGAAATTGACAGGAGAAGGACGCATTTTAACGCGCGGCAGACGTCCGGCCTGATCGGTTATCCTTGCCGTCACAACGCGCGACCCCTTTCAAAGAACTCATCATGAAAATCATCTCAGCCAATCTCAACGGCATACGTTCCGCCGCCAAAAAGAATTTCTTCGAATGGATGCAGAAGCAGGACGCTGATTTCATCTGCGTGCAAGAGCTGAAAGCACAAGAGGCGGACATGACCGACGCTTTTCTGTCGCCGCACGGTTATCACGGCCACTTTCACTATGCGGAAAAAAAAGGCTACTCCGGTACGGGCGTCTATTCACGACACAAACCTGACGCTGCAACGATCGGTTTCGGTAACGATGAGTTCGATGCCGAGGGTCGTTACACTCAGGTCGACATCGGCAAGCTATCGGTAATCTCGCTTTATTGCCCCTCTGGCTCCTCGAGTGATGAACGGCAGCAGGCAAAATTCCGTTTCATGGACGCGTTCATGCCGCATCTGGTGAAGCTGCGAAAGTCAGGCCGTGAAGTCGTCATCTGCGGCGACTGGAATGTCGCACACAAGGAAATCGATTTGAAGAACTGGAAGAGCAACCAGAAAAACTCCGGCTTCCTGCCCGAGGAACGTGCGTGGATGACGACTATTTTCGATGAAGCCGGTTGGCGTGACGTGTATCGACTGCTGCACCCCGACACAAC
>JBILCO010000059.1:0-8846 GCA_044353075.1 Burkholderiaceae bacterium | reverse complement strand
GCCATAGCGCAACGAGCAGGTATCGGATTACTGGTGATGTTGATGGCAGTGGCAATGTTCAATGATATTGCCCGCCTCATCTGGTGATGGCGGCAATCCCTGTCGACCACTGACAGATAATTCTCGAAGCTGGTTTTTTGATGACATTTCATTCCAAGCGCAAATCGCTGCCTTTCATCCCCCGACTGATCGCAACAGCTGCCTTTTCCTTATGCGCAGGGCAGTCATTTGCGCTCGATCCTTTTACGGTGACGGATATTCGGGTTGAAGGCATTCAGCGTACTGAGGCCGGCACCGTGTTCAGTTATTTGCCGGTGCGTGTGGGTGATACCTTCAATGATGAAAAAGCGGCCACGGCCATCAAGGCCTTGTACGCGACCGGTTTCTTCAAGGATGTGCGTATTGAGGCGGATGGCACGGTACTGGTGGTGCTGCTGGAAGAACGCCCGGCGATCGCCAGTGTGGAATTCAGTGGCCTCAAGGAGTTTGATAAAGCTCAGCTTACCAAGTCATTGAAAGAATTGGGTCTGGGTGAATCCCGCATTCTGGACAAATCGCTGGTTGATCGCGCTGAGCAGGAACTCAAGCGGCAGTATCTGACCCGCGGTTTGTATGGCGTGAAAATCACGACCACAGTCACCCCGATCGAGCGCAATCGGGTGAACGTCACCTTCGCAGTGGACGAGGGTGAGGCGGCCCGTATCAAGCAAATCAATATCGTCGGCAACAAAGCTTTTTCCGAAAAAGAGTTGCGCGACCAGATCAAGTTGTCGACCTCGGGGTGGTTTAGCTGGTACAGCAAAGCAGACCAGTATTCAAAACAGAAGCTGGCCGGCGATATCGAGGCCTTGCGATCTTTCTACCTGAATCGTGGGTATCTCGAGATGCAGGTCGAGTCGACCCAGGTTTCGATTACACCGGACAAGAAAGATATTTACATCACCGTCAATGTGAATGAAGGTGAAAAATTCACGGTCGCGGACATCAAGCTCGAGGGTGAGATGCTGGGACGTGAGAAAGAATTTGAGTCTCTGATCAAGCTCAAGACCGGTGAGCCGTATTCCGGCGAAAAAATGACGGAGAGTACCCGTAAAATTTCCGAGCGTATGGGTGTCTTTGGTTATGCATTTGCCAATGTAAACGCCAGCCCGCAAATCAACCGCGAGAAGAACGAAGTCAGCTTCACCATCTTCGTCGATCCGGGCAAGCGGGTTTATGTACGCCGCATCAATATCGGTGGCAATGACCGGACTCGTGATGAGGTCATCCGCCGTGAATTCCGTCAATTTGAAAGCTCATGGTATGACGGCGATAAAATTCGTCTGTCGCGAGACCGCCTTGGCCGTCTGGGATTTTTTACGGATACGGCAGTCGATACCGTGGACATCCCCGGCACGCAGGACCAGGTTGACCTGAATGTGAATGTGGTCGAAAAGCCGACCGGCAGTGTCATGGTGGGTGCGGGTTTCTCCAGCAGTGAAAAAATCACGCTGACTGGCTCGATCAATCAGGCGAATGCTTTTGGCAGTGGTAACAACATCGGTATCACGGTCAACACCAGCCGTATTTTTCGCACGATCGCGCTGTCGCACACCAATCCCTACTTTACGGCGGATGGCGTCAGCCGCACGGTTGAAGTATTTCTGAGAACCACACGTCCGCCGCTGTACCTTACCAACGTGGACTTCCGTGTCGAATCCCGCGGCGCAAATATGAGCTTCGGTATTCCGGTGTCCGAGTTGGACCGGATCTTTGTTGGTGCTGGTATTGAAAACACTCAGGTACAAACCTATGACAATAGTCCTTTGCGCTACAAAACATTCGTCGCCGATAATCTGAACCAAAATTTGGATCCTAGTGATGATGGCTACGGTGTCGGTGCGGCTAAAACCACGGCTTTCCCCCTGACGATGGCGTGGCAGCGCGACAATCGCGACAGCGCGCTGATTCCGACCAAGGGTCGCTATCGCCGCGTCAATCTTGAGCTTTCTCCAGCGGGTAGCGCCCAGTACTATCGATCGACCTATCAGGATCAGTACTTCATGCCGATTTTCGGACCGGTCACGCTGGCACTGAACGGCGAAATCAGTTACGGTGCCGGACTGTCGAGCAAGACTTATCCGATCTTCAAGAACTACTATGCGGGTGGTATCGGATCGGTTCGTGGCTTTTTTGCCGGCTCACTGTCGGTGGACGGTACCGGTCTGGGTACCTCCAGCCGTTACAATCTGCCGATTGGCGGTCAAGCTCGAGTCATCATGAACGCCGAGCTCCAGTTGCCGTTTCCCGGCACGGGTGTGGATCGCAGTCTGCGCTGGTTCACCTTCTTCGATGCGGGGCAGGTATTCAACCCTCAGGATGGCCAGAACATCAGTCTGGGCGACCTGCGGTACAGCACCGGTGTCGGTATCAGCTGGATTTCGCCCGTCGGCCCGCTCAAGCTTTCGCTCGGCTACCCGATCAACCCACAATCGTTCGATAGAATTCAGCGGTTTCAGTTCCAGCTGGGCACCGGTTTTTGATTGCCCGGTGGCATAATAGTTATTTGCGTTGCGGAGAATGAATTGAGATCTGTACTCAAAAAGATAATTTACACATCCGGACTGGCTCTGACGCTGGGTCTGGCTACTGGTGTTCACGCCCAGGAGATCAAGATCGGCTTTGTCAGTATCGAGCGCATCTTGCGCGATTCGGTCCCGGCCAAGGCAGCGTTTTCCAAACTTGAGCAGGAGTTTGCCAAGCGGGAAAAAGACCTGCAGGAGCTCCAAAACAAGCTCAAGGCGGCGGCTGAGAAAAATACCCGCGATGATCCTGTGCTCTCCGACACGGACAAGGCAAAGCGCCAGCGCGAGTTTGCCGACATGGATCGCGAGTTGCAGCGCAAGCGTCGCGAGTTCAATGAAGATGTCTCGCAGCGGAAAAACGAGGAACTCAACGTCATCGTCGAAAAGGCGAACAAGGTGATCAAGCAGATCGCCGAGGCGGAGAAGTACGATATCCTTTTCCAAGAGCCCGTTGTTTTCATCAGCCCACGCGTCGACATCACCGACAAAGTGCTGAAGGCCCTTAACAAATAATTCAGGAACGCCGCCATGCGCACTCGACTGGGCGATTTGGTCGATAGCCTGGGCGGGGAGTTGATCGGCGACCCTGAGACTGCCATCACCGGCATAGCGCCTCTGGATGCGGCCACCTCGGCGCATATCACCTTTCTGTCCAACCCCAAACTGCGCGCGCAGGCGACTAGCACGCGTGCAGGTGCATTGATACTGACGTCATCGGACCATGCGCTCGTATCCGCCGCTTATCACGGTGCCTGCGTCATTACCCCGAATCCCTATGCCTGGTTCGCGCGCGCCGCACAGTGGTTTGCGGCAAAGCACGCGCTAGAACCGGTGTTGGGCATCCATCCGAGCGCCAGTGTTGATGCTTCGGCGCAGATCGCCGCATCGGCCAGCATTGGCCCCCACGTCACCGTCGAAGCGGGCGCTGTGGTCGGCGACAACTGCGTTATTGGCGCCGGGTGTGTCATCGGGCGGGATGCACGCGTGGGTGCGGGCACGCTGTTCCATCCGCGGGTGAGTTTTCTGGCGGGTTGCGAGATCGGGGAGCGCGGCATCGTGCATTCCGGCGCTGTGATCGGCGCGGACGGGTTCGGCTTTGCTGCTGAGAATGGTCACTGGATCAAAATTCCCCAGACCGGCCGGGTGCGCATTGCCAACGACGTGGAAATCGGTGCCAACACCACCATCGACCGTGGCGCGCTGGAGGATACGATCATTGAGGAGGGCGTCAAACTCGACAACCAGATACAGATCGCCCATAACTGCGTGATCGGCGCGCATACCGCGATGGCTGGCTGCGTGGGTGTGGCAGGCAGCGCAAAAATCGGACGGCACTGTACCTTTGGCGGCGCGGCGATGGTGCTGGGTCATCTGAGCATTGCCGACCATGTTCATATTTCGTCCGGCAGTCTGGTGTCGCGTTCGATTGCCGAGCCGGGGCAGTACACGGGTTTTTATCCGCTGGCTCGCAACGCGGACTGGGAAAAAACTGCCGCCGTCGTGCGTCAGCTTGATTCGATGCGGGACCGCGTGCGCGAATTGGAAAAATTCGTCAGACAACTGACAACCAAAAATGATTCAACTTCCTGAGAACAGGCATAAACCACAATGAAAAGCCTCGATATCACGCAAATCAAACAGTACTTACCGCATCGTTACCCGCTGCTGCTGGTGGATCGGGTTCTGGACTGGGATTCAGGCAAGAGCATCACCGCGATCAAAAATGTCACGATCAATGAAGAATTTTTCGTCGGTCATTTTCCGCACAAACCGGTGATGCCCGGCGTGCTGACCATTGAAGCACTGGCCCAGACTGCAGCCTTGCTGGCTTTTTTGACCACGGGGCAGAAGCCTGACGACAACGCAGTGGTTTATTTTGTCGGTATCGATGGTGCACGTTTCAAGCGTCCGGTCGAGCCCGGTGATCAGTTGAGAATGCAGGTTGAAATTCTCCGTAACGCGCGCGGCATCTGGAAATTCCATGCCAAGGCAACGGTTGATGAGCAGTTGGTGGTCGAGGCGGAGTTAATGTGCACGATGCGCAGCATCAGCGAACCACCGGCCGTGGAGTAAATGACGATGGCGAAGATACACCCGACGGCCATTGTCGATCCGGCGGCGCAGCTCGCGGAGGATGTCGAGATTGGTGCGTACACGCTGATCGGGCCGGATGTCTCGATCGGTGCCGGCACGCGGGTAGGGCCGCATGTGGTCATCGAAGGCATCACGCAGATTGGTCGAGAAAATACGATTTTCCAGTTTTCGTCGATAGGCGCTGCACCGCAGGATAAAAAATATGCGGGTGAACCCACGCGACTGGAAATCGGTGACCGCAATACGATTCGTGAATTCTGTACCTTCAATCGCGGTACCGCACAGGACGTTGGCGTAACGAGGCTGGGCAATGACAACTGGATCATGGCCTATGTGCATCTTGCGCACGACTGTCAGATCGGCAGCCACACGATTTTTGCGAACAACGCACAGCTGGCTGGCCACGTGCACGTGGGCGACTGGGCGATCATGGGTGGATTTTCCAATGTTCATCAGTTTTGCAAGATTGGCGCGCATGCGATGGTCGGCATGAGTACCAGTCTCACTCAGGATGTGCCGCCTTTCGTGATCCTCTCCGGTAACCCGGCTGCCGCGCATGGCATCAACAGCGAAGGTCTCAAGCGTCGCGGTTTTTCCCGCGAGGCGATTAATGCCATCCGACACGCGTACAAACTGATTTACAAGTCCGGTCTGACGCTGGACGAAGCAAAAGCAGCGCTGCAAGCCGAAGAGCAGTCTGCACCGGAATTCGCCCCTCACATCAAACTCTTGCGCGAGTTTTTACAGAACGTCAGCCGTGGCATCGTCCGCTGACCTGAGGCTGGCCATGGTCGCCGGCGAAGCGTCGGGCGACTTGCTGGCGGGCCGTCTGCTGTCGGGCTTGCGGCCCATGATCAACGACGCCTATCTGCATGGCATCGGCGGACCGTCGATGGCCGAGTATGGTTTCGTCTCCGACTATCCGATGGATAAGCTTGCCGTGCGTGGGCTGTTCGAAGTGCTCGCGCATTATCGCGAGCTTAAAGGTTTTCGTGACAATCTCACGAGCGAGCTGCTGCTTGAAAAGCCAGCCGCCTTTATTGGTGTGGATGCGCCGGATTTCAATCTTGATCTTGAAATCCGTCTCAAGCAGGCTGGCATACCGACCATTCATTTCGTCAGCCCCTCAATCTGGGCCTGGCGACGCGGGCGAATCAAAAAAATCGCCCGGGCGGTATCGCACATGCTGGTGATCTTTCCGTTTGAAGAAGCCATCTATCGCAAGGCCAAGATCCCGGTCACCTATGTCGGCCATCCGCTGGCCGAGGTGATACCGATGGATCCGGATCAGGACAGCGCAAGGGATGCGCTGGGTATTGCGCGTAATGCTCGTGTCGTCACGATACTGCCGGGCAGTCGCCTATCCGAGCTGAAGTACAACGCGCGCGTCTTCATGGAAACCGCAGCGATGCTGCTCAAGCGTGATCCTAAGCTGCATTTCCTGATTCCGATGGCAGGTGAAACGCAACGCATGTATTTCGAGCAGTTGATCGCACGCCCCGAGTTGCAGAAATTGCCGCATACGATCCTGACCGGCCGTTCTCATGAAGCGATCACGGCCTGCGACGCTGCACTCGTGGCCAGCGGCACGGCGACACTGGAAGTCGCCTTGTTTAAAAAACCCATGGTCATCAGCTACCGCATGAACGCGGCGAGCTGGCAGGTGCTACGACTGATGGCTTATCAGCCCTGGGTGGGTCTGCCGAATGTGATGGCGCGCGAGTTTCTGGTGCCCGAACTGTTGCAGGATCGCGCAACACCTGCCGGTCTGGCCAGTGCGCTATGGGCGCAGCTGTCCAACGATCAGAACCGGCAGCGTTTGCGCCGTCGCTTCGTCGATCTACATCACGACTTGATGCGCAATACCGCATCGCAAAGCGCGCATGCGGTCATGGAATTACTCTCCCAGCATGGCAAGCTTTAAGCAAGATGCCAGTGGCACGTTTGATTTTGGCGCCACGCTGATTTGTGGCGTTGATGAAGCGGGCAGAGGGCCACTTGCTGGCCCGGTCTATGCGGCCGCTGTGATCCTGAATCCTGAGCGACCGATTGAAGGATTGCGCGACTCCAAAAAACTGACAGCAGCCAAAAGAGAAGCGCTGTCACAGGTGATTCAGCGCGATGCGCTGGCATGGTCGATTGCGCATTGCACGGCTGCGGAAATTGATGAGCTCAATATTTTGCAGGCGACGATGCTGGCGATGCGTCGCGCGATTGAGGGTTTGTCCGTGTCACCCGAACTCGCGCTCATCGATGGCAACCGCTGTCCGGTCTGCGCAGTGCCCACTGAGGCGATTGTCAAAGGCGATGACAAGGTTGCAGAAATTTCAGCCGCATCAATTCTTGCCAAGACTGCGCGCGATGCAGCATTGATGACGATGCATGCGCTGTATCCTCAGTACGCCTTTGATCAGCACAAGGGCTATCCGACCGCCTTGCATCTGGAACGTCTCAGGTTACATGGCGTAACGCCCGAGCACCGTCGCTCTTACGCCCCAGTGCGCGTGGTGCTGTCAGGGACACCGGTCTGAACGCTATGTCTATCCGTACCATCAGTTCTCGCGAGAATCCGCACTACAAATCGCTGCGTCAGCTGGCCAGCAGTGCGCAGGCCAGAAAAAAATCGGCGCAAACCGTCCTCGATGGCATTCATTTATGCAGTACCTGGTTACAGCATCGCGGAGCGCCACTCACGTGTGTTGTGAGCGAAAGTGCCCGGGCTCATACCGAAGTCACCCCCATCGTCGACGCCTGCCTGGCGCTGGGTGCGCCGGTGGCACTGATGTCGGATGCACTCTTTGCGCCACTGAGTCAGGTCGAGAACGGCATCGGCCTGCTTTTTGTTATCGACATACCGCCGGCCGCAGGCCGTGCTGAATTGAAAACTGCAGCGGTCTTGCTGGATGGTGTGCAGGATCCTGGAAATCTGGGCTCTATTCTTCGTACTGCAGCAGCGGCGGGTATTTCGCACGTATATTGTGGCAGCGGTACCGTGTTGGCCTGGTCCCCGAAAGTTTTACGTGCCGGCATGGGGGCGCATTTCGCACTCGACATCGCTGAAAATATCGATCTGTCTGCATTGATTAGCGCCTCGCGTGTGCCTGTCCTTGCCACCAGTTCGCATGCCCGTGTCTCACTCTACGATCTGGATTTGCGCATGCCCTGTGCCTGGTTATTTGGCAATGAGGGTCAGGGTGTATCGGACACTTTGCTCGCCCTCTGTACACATCGTTTGTCCATTCCTCAACGCAGCACGATCGAATCTCTGAATGTCGCGGCCAGTGCCGCTGTCTGCCTTTTTGAACAGATTCGTCAGCAAGGCGCTGCTCGTTGATTCAGATTCGTCGGCATCGTCTTTGTCACAGAGCACTTTGTCATCTGAGTAAAAATTTTTTCAAAGTGTTGCGTAAAACCCAGCAACGCGCGAATTCATTGAAGGAAGCGTGTAGATTTCCGGCTGCTGTCCAAGCAGGCAAATCACTGCCTGCGTCGCCTAATGATCCGTCATGCAAACACCGCTTTCGAGTGCAGACCTGCGCGATCTCCATCAGATCCTGGAGGCGGGCAGTGTTCTTGAGTTTTATCGGTATCTGAGGCAGCGCAGTTACGGATTGGCAGCTTGGGCAGTCGCAGGCACACAGGATAACGATCCTTACGTCGCCTCACCCGTCGATTTTTTGCGGAACTCACCCCTGCCAGGTATTTGCAACCCGATATTTCAGATACTGGGCAAGGCGCAGATCGAAAAAATGCGTATCGATCTCGCCAAAGCCTATTTTCGGTCGCTTCAGAGGATCGCCAGACACAGCGCTGAAACAACGATAGCGCGCGACGTGAATGCGGCAGAGGTCGCTATCCTCCACAGGGAAGCACTGGAGCGCAATGGGCTGAGCATCGAGAACTGGAATTTGCATTTTCCGTTCGGGATCCTCAAACGACTGGGGGGGGATGACGCGGTGGATATTTACTGGGAATTTCTGCGCGATGCCCCCATGCGCAGCCCCCATGTCAGTATCGTCGCCAATCTTGCGACGGTCGCTTTCATGTACAAGCAAACCATGTCTACGGATACCAAGGTCCGTCAGATGGCGAGTTCATGGCTGAGCAGAAATCCCGAGATGGAAAGCCAGGATATGATCGAGACCCGATTTAACTGGGGGCTGGATGCCGCAAGATATTCGGATTACC
>JBILCO010000198.1:0-4628 GCA_044353075.1 Burkholderiaceae bacterium | reverse complement strand
CATTTTTTCGCTCGACGCACTCACCCTGCCCATACGCATCATGCTCGCGCTGGTGCTGACGTTCTTCATTTATCCGATGGTGGACTGGCCGGTGCTGGATCCGATCAGCGCGATTGGTTTCTTTGAAATCGTCAATCAGCTCTTCATCGGCGCGATGATGGGTCTGATGCTGCAGGTTGCCATTGGCGCGATTGTGCTGGCGGGTCAGACGATCGCCGGTTCGATGGGTTTGTCGATGGCCAGCATGTACGATCCGAACGTCGGTAACGTGCCAGTCATCTCGCAGTTTCTGGTGATTTTGTCGACGATGATTTTTCTCGGCTTTGGCGGCCACGTGATCATGATTTCGATGATCATGGACAGCTTCACCGCCCTGCCTATCGGGCAGTCGGTTCTGAACCAGGCCTCGTTTGCCAAAGTGGTGGCCTGGAGTTCGATGATGTTTCTGGGCGCCGTGCTGATTGCGCTGCCGGTCATGATCTCTCTGCTATTCATCAACATCGGTCTGGGTATCATCACCCGCGCTGCACCCAGTCTGAACATTTTTTCCGTTGGCTTTCCAGCGTCGATTGCGGCCGGCTTCTTGATTCTGATCATCTCGCTGGAAAGCATCATTGGTCGCATGCGCTGGCTGTGGACGCAAGCTTTTCTGCACGCGCGAGATCTCGTGGGACTGGTGAACTGACATGGCAGAGCAGAGCTCCCAGGAAAAAACCGAAGAACCTACCTCGCGGCGCCTTGAAAAGGCCCGCGACGAAGGTCAGGTAGCACGTTCTACCGAGTTGCCGGCAGCGGCTGTGACGATTGCTGCGCTCGGCTTCATTTTCCTGACCGGTGGTGTGCTGGTGTCAAAGCTGGCTGAAGCATTCGCGTCTGGCTTCAATTTCGATCGCAAACTGGTGCACTCGCCCAATCTGCTGCCAGCGATCTTTGGTCACGAAATTCTGGAGAGTTTCATTCTGATCACTCCGCTGCTACTGCTGACGGTGGCGGTCGCGATTGTCGCCTCCGGTGCCACCGGTGGCTATCTGTTCTCGGTCAAGGCGATTGCCCCCAAGGCATCAAAACTCAATCCACTCAATGGTTTCAAGCGCATGTTCGGCACTAAAGCACTGGTCGAGCTGGCCAAGGCGCTGCTGAAATTTTTCCTGGTGGCCGGTGTGGTGACCTGGGTGTTGTCCGACAATCTGGTCACGCTGGATGCGCTGGGCAAGATGGCCTTTGAGCCCGGCATGAAAGTCGCGGGCGAGATGCTCACGAAGTCGGCGCTGATCATGGCCTGCTCGCTGATCATCATTGCGCTGATCGATGTGCCCTTCCAGAAGTGGCAGCACATGAAACAAATGCGCATGACCCTCCAGGAAATCAAAGACGAGATGAAAGACATGGAGGGTCGCCCGGAGGTGAAGGCGCAGATCCGTCGCCGTCAGCGCGAGATGTCCAATGCCCGCATGATCGACAGCGTCAAGGATGCCGATGTTGTCATCACCAACCCGGAGCACTTCGCCGTCGCCCTGTCCTATGACCCCAACGGCGACAGCGCACCTATCTTGCTGGCCAAGGGTGCCGACGCTGTCGCCGCACGGATTCGAGAAGAAGCCGAGAAGCACGGCATCGAAATTTTCCAGGCACCGCCACTGGCGCGTGCGCTGTACTTCACCACCGAGATCGAGCGCCCGGTGCCTGAAGACCTGTACTATGCGGTCGCGCAAGTCATTGCGTATATATTCAACCTTGCCAGCGTGCGGCCGGGCGCACCGCCAGTCCAGCGTCCGCAGCCCAAGGTACCATCCAATATGCAGTTCGATGCGAACGGCCGGCTGGAAACTGAAGAGACGACCTCATGACCGATAGTGTGCAAGAGATGAGTAACGACATGGTCGGCAGCGAAGGTATTTTCCTTCGTACTGCGGATCGTCGTCGTTTTGATTATGTGATGCGAGCCGTGCAGCAGCAAAGCCTGTCGCTCTCGGTCTCAAGCAGCCACGACGGTGTGCTGGATCACTACGGCCGCCTGGTCATCAACAAGCTGCGCAAAATGAATGACCTGCAGATCGAGGTCTTCCTGCCGCAGAATACCGAGGCCCTGCTCGACCGCTTCAATCAGATTCTGTCCGGACTATCGCTCGAGGATGCCCGCAACGGCGAGCAGTCGCCCGCACCACGCCGGGTGCTGATCGCACATGATGCCAAGGCCATCAGCACACGCGATCTGCAACTGCTGTCGCGACTGGTGCAGGATTTCCCCGGTGCGAATGTATCGCTGGTCTTGCTGCTGGACCGGACCGGCATTGCGCAGCATGAAAAAAGCCTCGACAATTTTGGCCAGCGCATGCTGCGCTGGCCGCTGGAGCAACCCACCCGTGCTGAAGGTGAAGCCCTACTGAAGGTCGCGCGCGGCATAGGCTTTGAAGTCGAAGCCAAAAAAGTCCTGGCCGCTACCGGCTTTGCCGACATTCCGGCTCAGCCACCCGTGGCCGAGCCGGGCAGCTTCGAGCGCCACCTTACCGAGGCGCGGACTCGCAAAAACTTGTCGACACCAACGACCCCGGCTGCGGCTGCGCCCGACGATAAGGGACAGCAGACGCCGGCCTCGGAATCGATTTTTACTGAACCGCCGCAGCGCTCACCTCTCGTCAAAACCCTGCTCGGCTGGGCACTGGCCGTCGTTCTGCTACTGGCCGTCGCCGCAGGCAGCATCGCGCTGCTGTTTCCGCAACGACTCGCGCCGATGCTGGCCAATTCCCCGACGCTGAAAGAAACTCTGCCGCCCTGGATGATGAGTCTGGTGGTGCAAATGGCGAGTAAGCCTGGCACGCCTGCGGCAGACGCCGCGACGCAATCCGCACCGGCGACTACCCCTGCCACCCCCCTGGCAGCCGACAAAAACACTTCAGTTCTGCCGGCTGCAGCCGATTCATCCGGTAACAAGAGTGACGCCGCAACCGACAACGCACCGCCTGTAACAGCGGATGCGACGACCGCAGCCAGCGCGGCAACGGATGCCGCGCCGGTCAAACCGGCAGACGCAGCCAAACCGGCTGACAGCGCACCCGCAGTGGCGATCGTCGCGGAATCCGTGACCAGGCCAGCGGTGGAAGATGCGCTGGCGCCGCGCTCGGAGCGCGGCGTTGATCAGATGATCCGGCAAGCCGTTGCCGGCAGTATTTTCGTGCAACACGTGTCGGTGGGCTCGATGGCCGAGGCTCAGGAATGGCGCGCGCAGTACGGCGCGCTGTCGGGCGCCCGGATTGCTGCGGTCACCACCCAGAACAAAGGCGTGCGGTACATCCTGCTGTCAGGACCGTTCGCGAACATGAAAGAGGCCGAGGCTTTCGCACGCAGGCAAGGTATACCGGCGGACCCCTGGCTGCGGCCAGTGAAGTCGCTGCAGCGTGCGCTGCTGCCGGCCAGTCGTTAGCTTGCCTCGCGTTTTTGAAAAGGTAGCGCATGTCTGAAGAAGAATCGCAGGTCTTCAGGACCGACGAGCACATGGAAGTCGCGGCGGCGGAGGGACACGCGCGCAAAAAAGCCAGGGCTGCGAAGGGTCCGAGTGATCAGCGCGCCGTCAAAGATCAGGAAGGCGGACCGGCAGAGACACGTTCGATCCGTGACGGTGAAGGTGCCTCGGACATTCGGCGAATGCAGGACGCCCAGGGTGGCGCAGCAACGGCGGGCGCAGGTAATAGCGACGGTCCGTCCGACCTGCGCGCGACACAGGATGCTGAAGGCAAAATCATCGCCGGTGGCGCAGGCAACGGTGATGGCCCGTCCGACATGCGCGCGATGCAGGACAGTGAAGGCAAGATTATTGCGGCTGGCGCAGGTAATGGCGACGGCCCATCCGACGCACGTGCGATGCAGGATGCTGATGGCAAGATCATCTCGGCTGGCGCAGGTAACGGCGAGGGCCCCTCGGATATTCGCGACATGCGCGATGCCGAAGGCAATCCGCTGCTGCGTCGCAGTGAGGATGGCGAAGGTCCCTCGGATCAGCGGAAACTGCAGGATCACTGGGCGAACATACCTGAGGCGATCGGCAATGCGGATCAGGAGACCGGGGCCAGCGCTGAAACGAATACGGCAAGCGCAGCACCGGAGCCGACCGAGCCAGACATGGTTTTCATGACCGAGGAAAATGCAGCGCCCTGGGCACTGTCGATACACCTCGAAGAACGCCTGCAAAACCTGGGCGCGATGAACTCTAAAGTAAGCGCGCAACTGGATGTACTGGAAGACGCTGTCAAAAGACTTGGGAAACGGATAGGACGATGAGCGACGACGCCAAAGAAGAACAGGCCACTGCTGCGCCAGCGGGTGACGGCTTTACGCCCGCACCACCTCCGCCGGCACTCAGCGCCGAAGAAGCAGCTGCAGCTACTGCTGCTGCCTCTGGCCAGACCAGTGGCGACACGATCCTGCCCGACGGTACCGTAGCGGTACCGCAGGATACGGCCAAGCGCGCACTGGAAGCGGTGCAAATTCTGGTCGAGAATAATCGCTCTGCATCACAGCAGCTGGAATCGCTGATGGGCATCGTGCTGGACGCGGCGGAAGTCGCCAATCGTTCCGCTTCGGCCGTCGCGACCACCGGCACGCATGTGAACAAGGCAGCGGAAAAACTCATT
>JBILCO010000218.1:0-4185 GCA_044353075.1 Burkholderiaceae bacterium | reverse complement strand
AATCAGGCCAAGGTGGTGCTCGCCCTCGCCGCCGCCGTACTGGTCGGTACTGCCGGCACCTTCAGCTTCATGACGGTGCAATTGCATGGCAAGGTCGAGCAGCTCGACGAAATGCTGCTGGCTGTGGGCAAGCGCGCGGTCGACCTCAAGCGTCGCATGGAAACCATGGATGACATCCATGCTTCGCTGGAAGAACTGAACCTGAAGCAGGAAAACACGCAATCTGTACAGCAGGCGATCGAAGACAAGATCGCACGGCTGGTCGATTCAGGGGTATCCCCGGCACGCAAAGACAAAGCGGCCACGCCGGCCGAGGCACCTGCCAAGCCAGAGACACCAGCGAAATCCGAGAAGCCCGCCAAAGCTGAACAAAAAGCGGAAACAAAGGCCGAGTCAAAGTCAGAGCGTGCGGACAAAGCGGAGGCCCCCGCCAAGACGAACGCCAGCCCCAAAACCGTCAGCGTCAAAAAACCGGCCAAGACGGAAAGTGACGACGCCGCCCTGCTCCAGCAATTGACCGGACTGGATGCACTGCTCAAGGAACAAGCGCGCGCCGTGAAAGAACTCTCGTCGCAGGTCAACAACCTGCAAGGGTCCGTGGCGACGGTGGATGTCATCAAGAAGGATGTCGAGTCCATCGCAGCGCTGCAAAAGCAGCGCGAGAAAGAAGCCGCACAGCGCGAGAAGGAAGCCGCCCAGGAACTGGCCGCCGCTAACGCCCGACGCGAAAAAGAAGTCAAAGACAAAGAACGCGAACTGGCCCGCGAACGTGAACGTGCGCGGGAACGGGAAGCCGCGAAAGAACGTGAACTGGCCCGTGAGCGAGAAGCCGCCAAAGAACGTGAGCTTGCTCGTGAACGCGAACTCGCCAAAGACCGTGAAAAAGGCAAAGACAAAGACCGTGCGGTTTCCTACAACCGCGAGCAATCCAAGCCGAACGCCGCAGCTTCCGTGGATGGCGTACCTTCGTATGCGAAGCCCGCCAGCAAAACTGAATAGCTGAACGGCTCAATCTAAAGGTTTGAAACAAAGCCCGCATCCGTCGGGCGATGCGCCTCTACCAAGCGCGATGTGGCATCTGCGCAACCTTGTACTGTATTGATCCCTGAAACGACCGGACTTCTGTGCCGGTCGTTGCCATTTCTGAGAACGGAACTTTTGATCTGAAGGCGTCACTACCAGTGACCGATCCGCAACAGATCATCCGATATCTTCAGGGGAATCCGCATGCCAAACATCGTCATTACCGAGGGTCTGGACACGCCCTGGGAACTGAAAGACACCGAGTCCAACATCACCGCTGCGACTGATCTGACCAGCATCAACCTCGCCAATCAGGTCGTCGGCACACTCGCGTACACGTCCTCGCAGCTGTTTGGCTCCCTCAAGACCGAAAAAAATAATCTGGACAACATCGTTGATGCGATTGAGCTGATTAACGAGGAGATTGCGCTTTTTCCGGATCGTATCGCGAAGTGGGATGCGGCATCTCAAGACATCGAAAAAATTGATCTGAGTTTGTTTACATCCCCATTTTTCAAATATGCGATTGCCACAGCGAAGGATATCAACGATACCGACCTGTCGAAGGCTACTCTCCACCCTTACAATTTTTCCTCATCGAAAATATTCACTACACAAGAGTTAGAAAAAAACCAAAAGATTATTGATTCAACCCAAACTTTGATAACGGCAAAACCTCTGCTTGACGCTCAAAACCTCAGTTATTCGAGAATTGGCGCCGCAATTCTTGTGCCAGATCAAAATCTCGGCACAAATGACACTGCCGCTTGGGTTCTACTTGAAACAAAAATCGTGGAAGGAATCACCCCGGGAACTGGCGGCAATCAGGGTGAACTTGTCGTTTATCGTGATGCAAGCGGAGAGCCGCTTTATTACGAACTCATTTCAAATGGTCGTTTCAGAATTTCGCCTAATCAAGTGTCATTGTTTTTCATACCAAAGGATGATGCAGAAAAAAATTTAATGCAAGCTGCAATCAACGGACCAGCTCTTATCGAAGCCACCAACGTACTTATTAACACGAACGGACTTCCCGCTGGTGTGACGCCACCCGTCACAACGCTAGGGGTTAGCGTAGAAAAATACTATGACACAGCCAAATACACCACCGTCGTACCTGGGTATCGTCCGTGGCTCAGCCCGCCACCCGAGGTGATTTATGGCGCTTACCCTCCTCTGTCTCCGGCGACTTTCGATCTGACTAAGATAACTAAGGCAGATGCAAACAAATTTTTTCAGGATCCGGATTCAAGCAATATTTACTACATTGCGAATGTGAGTGATACCGGAGTTGTAGACTACCGCTTTGTGACTGCCAAAGAGCCTTTCATCAATAAAATGACCGACGACATCAAAAAAACCTTACGCGGCGAATACGCCGAAAAACAAATCCTGCTCACCCAGCGCAGCACCGACCAGACCCTGTTCGTTACCTCGATTACTCAGCGCTACACCACCTTCTCCGACATGGCGACCAATCTGCAGAAAACACTAGTGAATTTTTATAACGACTTAGCGCGTAATTTACGAGGCTGACATTCACGGAGCGAGTACCAGCGCCTGACGTGGCGGTATCTGCAGCTTGCGTACTGGTGCCGATGTCTTAAGTATGTAACTAAAGTTGGTTGTGAAGCGGGAATGAAGTCTACGGCCCTTAGTAAAGCAAAGACGCTGGATCCCCTCTTGCAGGGCGCGCCATGTCTCAGCTGCCGATATCAAGGATGCCTCTCACTCAGCCGCCGAAGGCATCCACCAACACTTCAATTCGGCGGTTCTTGGCCCGCCCCTCGCGGGTGTCATTCGGTGCCAGTGGTTTGGTGTCGGCCATACCCCGCACGACCACACGCTCACGCGGCACACCCGCCTGCTCGGTCAGATAATCGGCGACTGATGCCGCGCGGGCACCAGACAAATCCCAGTTCGAACGAAAGCGATTGTGGCCATTGAGCGGTATGTCATCCGTGTGGCCCTCCACCGTGATGCGCCCGCCGGCTGCGGCAATGCCGCGACCTATTTTTCTCAGCATAGGCATGAAGTCCGGTGACAGATCAGCGCTACCTGAATAGAAACTGCCCTGCACCACCATGCGAATGACGATGCGTTCGCCATCGCGCTCGACCTGCGCCTCACCCTTGGCGATCTCGCTGGAGAGCATGTCGCGCAATTGCTTGAGCTGACGCGCGATATCATTGCGCTGCTCATCGGCGTCGCCGCCCTCGCGGATTTCAACCCGGCTTTCGACCTGCGCCTGCGCATCGGCGATGCGGCCGTACAGATCCACCATTTCCTGCGGCAGGATGCCGTTGCCACGCTCGGGCAATTGCAGCACCAGTTTGCCGTTTTCTGTACGCAGCTGAACTTTTTTGCCCACCAGATCCAGCGACAGTGATTTTTGCAGTGTGCCGAGATCGCGGGCAAGCTGCTCAGGCAGCGGCGCGGTTTCGGTGGTGGGGCCTGCCACCAGCTGCGTCTCGGCCGGCGGTGCGACAACCACCGGCAGTGCGTCCTGCTTGCCCAGTGACTTTTGCAGGGAGCCGCTGACATCCTTGAAACGATTGATGTTCAGGTCAGAGAAAGAAAGAATAAGGACGAAGAAGGCCAGGAGCAGCGTGATCATGTCGGCAAAGGTCGTCATCCACAAGGGTGAACCATGCCGCTTTGGCTGCTCCTCGTCTTCGTGGAGCGCGGCATCAAACAGTGTGACGATCTTTGCCGGCGCTTCTTCAGATTCATTGACCGCCGTTTTCATTCGGCAGTGGCCTCGGCTTCGTTCGCGATCGGTGTCTCGGACTCGGCTGCCTGGGGTAGCATGTTGCCCAACAAGAGATCCGGCAATAAACGAGGATCACCCCCCTGGTGAATGAACAGGACGCCAGCCATGGCCAGTTCATAGTTGCGACGGACCCGCTTGCCATGCCCCGTGATTTTCTGGACCAAGGGGCCCAGCAGCACGTTCGCAAGCACGGCGCCATAGAGCGTGGTCAGTAAGGCCACCGCCATGCCGGGACCGATCGAACGCGGGTCGGACATATTGCCCATCATGAGCACCAAACCCAGCAACGTGCCTATCATGCCCATGCCCGGCGCGAGCTCCTGGGCATAACTGAAAAAATCACGCGCGTTATCGAAGCGCAGTCGAACTTCGGCAATTTCACGCAACAA
>JBILCO010000266.1:0-3285 GCA_044353075.1 Burkholderiaceae bacterium | reverse complement strand
TTCAACGCTCCGATGCGAGCACCCGCCGCTCAGTCCCCGAGGGGCTGTGGGTCAAGTGCCCATCCTGCGAATCAGTGCTTTATCGCACCGACCTGGAATCCAATCAGCAGGTTTGTCCTAAATGCGATCATCACATGCGCATTCGCGCCCGTGATCGCCTGGATGCCTTGCTCGACCATGAAGGCCGCTACGAGATCGGTCAGGAAGTACTGCCGGTCGATACCCTCAAGTTCAAGGACAGCAAAAAATACCCGGAACGCCTGAAGTCGGCGCTGGACGCTACTGGCGAGACTGACGCGCTGATCGTCATGGGCGGCGCGATCATGTCGGTGCCTGTGGTGGTGGCCTGTTTCGAATTCGAATTCATGGGCGGCTCTATGGGTGCGGTGGTCGGTGAGCGCTTTGCGCGTGGTGCACAAACAGCGCTGGAGCAAAAAGTGCCCTTTATCTGCATCACGGCGACCGGCGGTGCACGTATGCAGGAGGGCTTGCTGTCGCTGATGCAGATGGCAAAGACCACGTCCATGCTCACCAAATTATCCGAGAAAAAATTGCCGTTTATCTCGGTGCTGACCGATCCCACCATGGGCGGCGTCTCGGCATCCTTTGCTTTCATGGGCGATGTGGTGATGGCTGAACCCAAGGCACTGATTGGTTTTGCAGGGCCGCGCGTGATCGAGAACACGGTGCGTGAAAAACTGCCGGAAGGTTTTCAGCGTTCCGAATTCATCATTCAAAAGGGTGCGATCGACATGATTGAGGAAATTGCGCGCGTGCTCGCCATTTTGCAAAATCAGCCGCCGGAAGTGTTGGCCTGATTTTTTGGTTTGAATCGAACGACACTGGATCCCGGCATGCGCCGGGATGACAATGTAAGGTCTGATAGCACGTCAACGTCACCCCGGCGAAGGGTGAGGCAGGGAATTAGCAACGCATGCGTTGCGCCTGCCGAAGCGGTTTGGCTTGCAAGCCAAACCGTGGCCCGAAGGGGGTCCAGTGTCGTTTCTGAATCTCTTCATGCGCGCTTCATCTCGCGTACCTTTCATCTCACGCACTCTCTAACATGCCGCTTTCACTGAATGACTGGCTGACCCGCCTCGAGTCGCTGCACCCCAAAACACTCGAGCTCGGTCTCGATCGCGTGAGCGAGGTAGCGCAACGACTTGGCGTTCATTTCGATTGTCCGGTCATCACCGTGGGTGGCACCAATGGCAAGGGGTCGACCTGCGCCATGCTGGAGTCCATCCTGCTACAGGGTGGCTACCGCGTTGGCCTTTATACCTCGCCGCATCTGCTGCGGTTCAATGAGCGTGCACGGATCAATGGGGAGCTTGTCAGCGATGAAGCGCTCTGCAAAAACTTCGAAGCGGTCGAGGCGGTGCGCGGCGATGTGTCGCTCACTTATTTCGAATTCACGACGCTGGCGATTCTGAAATACTTTGCTAACGCCGGTCTGGATGCGGTGATTCTCGAAGTGGGTCTGGGCGGTCGTCTGGATGCAGTCAACCTGATTGATCCTGATGTCGCGATTGTTACCAGTGTCGACCTTGATCATCAGGACTACCTCGGTGATACGCGCGAGAAGATTGGTTTTGAGAAGGCCGGTATTTTCCGCTCCGGACGTGCGGCCATTTGCAGTGATCCGTCACCACCGCAATCGCTGATTGATCATGCGGCCTCCATCGGCGCTGATCTGTGGCTGTTCGGAAGAGATTTCAATTACTCGGGCGACCGCCAGCAATGGAATTACGGCGGACGTCAGCAGCGCCGTAATGCGCTGGCGTATCCCAGTCTGCGCGGGGCAAATCAGCTACTGAATGCCAGCGCCGCACTGGCTGCGCTGGAGGTCTTGCGCGAGCGTCTGCCGCTCGGTGCGCAGGAAGTTCGCAGCGGGCTGGTGATGGTTGAATTGCCCGGGCGTTTTCAGGTCTTGCCGGGACGCCCCGCCGTGATTCTCGATGTCGCCCACAATCCGCATTCGGCCGCGACGCTGGCGCAGAATCTGGAACAGATGGGTTTTCATCCCTACACCCACGCGGTGTTCGGAGCGATGGCCGATAAGGACATTGTGGGCATCCTCGCCCATCTGGCGGACCGTATCGACCACTGGTATCTGACGGACCTGCCGCTACCGCGTGCGGCCAGTGCCCAGTCACTCGCCGCTGCTCTGACCGAAGCCGGCGTGCGTGCCAGCGACACGGCTGGTGCAGAGCGCAGCATCCAGTGTTTCGCGACCCCGGCAGACGCTTATGCGGCAGCACGAAGCCGGGCCACCGAGAATGATAGAATTGTGGTCTTCGGGTCATTCATCACGGTGGCCGGCGTGATGGCTGTCAGATAATCCTCTGACCTCGCGTCCAACACAATTCAGCAACGCAATCAATTTCATATGGGCTTGTTCTCGTTCCCTGGCAAAAACCAGCAGGATGCCGACGACGATCTGGATGTGCCGGTCAAGCCGCGCCGCTCCCGTCGCAGCCAGACGCAGGACGAAGAACCGCTCGACCCCATGCTGCCGGAGAAGCAACGCGCCCGACGCCGGCTGATTGGAGCTACGGCACTGGTGCTGGCGGCCATTATCGGCTTGCCGATGATTTTCGATGCAGACCCCAACAAGCCACTGGCCGACGACGTCGAGACCCAGATTCCCGACAAGTTATCGCCGCTGCCAGAGAGCCCCGCGCCGCAAACCGCCGTGCAGCCCGCACCCCAGGCGATAACGCCCGGTGCTGCCGAAGTCAAAACACCATCGGAGCCGCCCGCCGCCGCAAAGGCCGAGACCGCACCTGAAGTCAGACCTGCGCCAGAGCCCGTTAGAAAACTCAAACCCAGTGCCGAATCATCGGACAAGCCTGCTGTCGAGCAGACTGCAGAGCGCAAAGCAGCACCGGACGGGGACAGGTCGCAGGCGAAGGAGAAGTCGCGCAAGTATGTGCTGCAGGTCGCTGCAGTGAACAGCCAGGCAAAAGCCGAAGAATTGCAGAGCCGCCTGAAAAAATCGGGCATTAAAGCCTACTGGCAGAAGATTAATGCCAAGGGCGGTGAGCGATTCCGCGTTCGTGTGGGTCCGTTTGCCAGCCGGGAAGAGGCCGAAAAAATGCAAACGCGTGTAAAGAAGGCAGGTTTGAACGGTAGCGTGCTATCTATGTAGAGTGTCCGGCCTGGCCGGAAGTCCCGTTTTTTGAAGGAGTCCCACCATGTGCGGCATTGTTGGCGTCGTTTCGCATGGCCCCGTGAATCAGCTCATCTATGATGCGCTGCTGCTTTTGCAGCATCGTGGTCAGG
>JBILCO010000330.1:0-2535 GCA_044353075.1 Burkholderiaceae bacterium | reverse complement strand
GAACGCTGTCTCAGACGCCCGGCGTCAGGGCCCCAGTGTCTTCGCTGCCTGCCGGCTCAGCCAGCTCACGCCCTCAGGCATCTCGAAACACTGCAGCTGTTCAAGTAAGGAAGGCACTCGGTCTTCGTTAAGAAGTAACTTTGCGTGCTCAGGGCGAACGAAACCTTCACGCACCTGATAGGCGATGAAGTCCAACAGCCCGTCATAAAATCCCTCGACATTGAGCAAACCGATCGGCTTTGCATGAAATCCGAGCTGAGACCAGGTCAGGGTTTCGAACAATTCCTCCAGTGTCCCCAAGCCACCGGGCAGGGCGATAAACGCATCGGCGTAATCGGACATCATCGCTTTTCGCTCGTGCATGTCTTTCACCACCACGAGACGGCTGATGTGCTCATGTCCCACCTCGGTGTCCATCAGTGCCTGAGGTATGACGCCGATGACTTCACCACCGGCGCCCATCACCGCGTCGGCCACGATACCCATCAATCCGACCCGGCCGCCGCCATATACCAGCGTGATCTTCCGCCGCGCGAGTTCGGTGCCAAGCAGACGGGCGGTCGCTGCATGGGTCGGTGAATGACCGCTGGACGCGCCACAATAAACGCAGATTGCACGAAGCTTGTTTTTCACGAGGTCTGGGCAAGTGATAATCGTGCGCGATCATAACCGATACGAGCAGCTAGTCCGGCGGCAGCAAGACGGCATCAATCGCATGAATGATGGCGTTGTCTGACATCAGATCACTCTCGGTCACCCGCGCCCCGTTGACGCTCACCATGCCATTGTCGGACTTCAGGCTCAGCGGATGGCCCTCGATGCTGGTCACCCTGCCGGGTTTGACCTCGGTGACTTTCATCTTTCCCCGCGTCAGGTGATAACGGACCATTCTCGCCATTTGTTCCGGGCTTTTCGACAGCGTTTGCCACTGATCCTAAGGAAGGCGGCCAAACGCATCGTCGGTGGGGATGAAGGCCGTGAAAGGCCCCTCCGTCTTGAGTTCCCGCGTGAGTCCGGAAGTTTTGACGGCATCGAGAAAGATTTTGAAAGAGCCGGAGCGTTGTGCCATCTCCAGCAGGTCCTCGGCGCTCGCCCAGCCTGAAAATGGCAGGATTATCAAGGCAAACACTGCAGCCAGAGGTTTCGTCATGCAAATTTCCCTAAAAAAACATCATTAATAGAACAGCAAGGACACCGCCTCTGGTTCGGGTGCCGTATAATTCAAAAGTTCAAAACCGCCCCGCCTGAATCGCAACCGATGAGTACAGAACCCAAGCTCTCGTTCAAACAACAACAACTGATCGTCCGCGAAAACGCCATCGTCGATGCAACGAACCACTTGCTCGCGAAAAAAGGTTTTGATCTGATGACGATGGATGAGGTGGCTGCCGAAGTCGGCATTGCCAAAGCTAGTCTTTACAAGCACTTCCCATCCAAAGAAGCGCTGGCAGCGGCCGCCATGATTCGCCTGCTCGAAAACACGCTGGCATTTGTACGGGGCATGGCGACTGACCGGGCACCCATCGATCAGCTCAAGGGCGTGTTGCAGTGGGCGCTAGAAATCCGAATGAAGGGTGGCTTGCCCACGCTGCCGTCCGAGAACACCAGCCTGCGCGAGGCGCTGCTCAACAATACCCGGTACATCACCCGTTTGATGGATCTCAATGAGTTGATGGGTGAGTTGATCGAACGTGCACGTGCGGATGGCAAGATTCGCCAGGACCTTCCCACAGAAGTCGTGTTGTTCACGATCTATGCGCGGTCCTGCGATCCAACGCTAGATTACCTGCGCAGTAATGAACAATACTCGAGCGAGCAGGTCATCAACTTCCTGCTGAGTACGTGTTTTGACGGCATGTCCTGATTTCTGCGATCAGCTGTCCTATCACTCCCCGATCAAATCCCAGCGCCACATGGCCTACCATATCGAGCGACCGATTCAGCGCGCCGGGTAATACGGCGGACCATTGCGGTGCGACGATATTGTCGTGAAGTGAATAGATTGATGTGATACAGGCACGCACATCGGTGCTCTCCGCAGTTGCCAGCGCCGTCAGCCAGTCATCGCCGGATTGCTCGCCGTTCATGGTCGGCAACATCTGGCGTGCATTCCTTCCCATGCCGTAGCCGGCGAGCGTACTGCCAAAATGCGGCGTCCCCAGTGTAATCAGTCGCGCCAGCCGCC
This sequence comes from Burkholderiaceae bacterium, assembly GCA_044353075.1. Lineage (GTDB taxonomy): Bacteria > Pseudomonadota > Gammaproteobacteria > Burkholderiales > Burkholderiaceae_D > Pernthalerella. The sequence continues at coordinate 350 of JBILCO010000330.1, read as the reverse complement.
CGCAGCCATAGCGGCGCAACCAGGCACGGGCTGCAAGGCCACCCATGCTGTGTCCGACCAGGATGATTTTGTCAGCGCCCACGGCAGTGCACAGCCTTTGCACGGCGGTCTCTATCAGGTCTGCATAGTCATCAATGCTACCCATGATGGGTTCCAGATCAATCGCGGCATGACTGATGCCGGCCGTCGACAGATGCTTGCTCAAGGGTGTCCAGAAGCCGCTATTGGCACCGTAGCCATGCAAGAGCAATACCGGTGGCAGAGTGTCACGAGAGAGCGTGACCGAAAAGGGGCGGGCCAGCGGGAAAAAGCGAAACCAGCACTGCATACTCCACCAGAATTCCTGGAGC
>JBILCO010000235.1:0-3878 GCA_044353075.1 Burkholderiaceae bacterium | reverse complement strand
CCATCGAAGAAGCCGCACCGCCACCCATGCCGATGCGCATGCCGGGCCCGCCCAGTTGTATCAGCAGACTGCCCGGCGGCAGGCCTTCTTTTTTCGTGTGCTGCGCGGCGATATTACCCATGCCGCCGGCAATCATGATCGGCTTGTGATAGCCATAGACGGTACCACCGACATTCTGTTCGTAGGTGCGGAAATAACCGGCCAGATTCGGACGGCCGAATTCATTGTTGAATGCCGCGCCACCCAGAGGACCGTCAATCATGATCTGCAGTGGCGAGGCGATACGCTCGGGTTTGCCGGTGATCGCCGACATGCCCATGTCTTTGCGTGCCGCGAGCGGCTGGTTCACATCGCGTGCGTTTTCCCAAGGATGCACCGCATGTGTGAGCATGAGGTTCGATACGGTGAAACCGGTCAAACCCGCTTTGGGTTTGGCACCCCGGCCTGTCGCCCCTTCATCACGTATTTCTCCGCCCGCGCCAGTCGATGCGCCGGGAAAAGGCGAGATCGCTGTCGGGTGATTGTGGGTTTCGACCTTCATCAGGATGTGTGTCAGCTCATCCGAGGGCAGATACTGCTGCCCCTGCGTCGAACGCGGATAAAAACGCGATACGACTGCCCCCTCGATCACGGATGAATTATCGGAGTAAGCCACCACCGTACCCTGAGGATGCAACTGATGCGTATTGCGGATCATGGCAAATAGCGATCGGTCCTGCGTCTGACCATCGATGGTCCAGTCGGCATTAAATATCTTGTGCCGGCAATGTTCGCTGTTGGCTTGCGCGAACATCATCAACTCGACATCGGTAGGATTGCGACCCATGCTGCTGAAGGCAGCGTCGAGATAATCGATCTCGTCATCCGAGAGCGCAAGGCCGAGCTCGACATTCGCTGTCAAAAGCGCCTGACGACCACCGATTTTTACATCAATAGAAGCCAGCGGCTGTGCAGGCAATTCTTCAAACAGCCCTGCTGCCTCCTCGGGTGCACGAACGACGGTCTCGGTCATGCGGTCATGCAGCAGCGCCATCACCAGCGCCGTTTGCTGAGCATCCATCACGGATGACTTGCCCGGTAGCCCGGATTTGAGCGCGACCGTGTAGATCACGCCGCGCTCAATGCGATGAATGTGGGACATGCCGCAATTGTGCGCGATATCCGTCGCCTTGCTGGACCAGGGGGAGATCGTTCCAAAACGCGGTATCACGACGAACCGCTCACCGCCTGAATCGGGCGCCAGAGGTTCTCCGTAGGCGAGCATTGCCTCGAGTTTCTGACGATCGCCGTCGTTGACCGGCATCTTGCTGTCAATGAAATGGCAGTAGCGACCCGTCATGCCTGTCACAGCAGGATGGATCTCTTTCAGTTGTGGCAATAAACGCTGGATACGGAAGGCAGACAGGGCGTTGGAGCCCGGCAAAATGAGCATGGCGGAGGCAGCTTGAAGTGGGTTACGCGCAAGAGCTGGCGCGGCATAAATCAAGGTTCCGATTATAACCCGTCACCTTGTTTCAACTCTCTCATCAAGGACCGTACTCATCAGCCATGTGCTATGGTCTGGCGCATTCTTAATCGGCAAACGCTCGCAAAACGATGAAGCAAAGCCCCTCTCGCATACGGTCATTGAACAGCACATGGCGCAGCGATCTGATGGCATCCAGCCTGTCGCTCGCTGAAACCCAACAGGCTGTGTTCACGACGCTCTATGCATCGGAAGCGCTGGCTGCAGCCAGTATCGCCGATACCGCCCGCCAGAACGGCCGCCCTCTCTCCGCGCTGGCTGGCCTGCCGATATCCATCAAAGATTTGTTCGACACCGAAGGCGAGGTGACGCTGGCCGGCTCCGTCGTGTTACGCGACCGTCCACCTGCCCGGCAGGATGCTCCCGTGGTGGCTCGCCTGCGCGCCTCGGGTGCTGCATTGATCGGCAAAACCAATATGACCGAATTTGCCTTCTCCGGCGTCGGCATTAATCCGCATTACGGCACGCCCTGCAATCCTGCCGATACGACACGCATACCCGGCGGCTCGTCCTCGGGCGCGGCGGTCTCGGTAGCCGGTGGCAGCTGCGTGGCGGCCATAGGGTCGGACACGGGTGGCTCCATTCGCATTCCCGCCGCACTGTGCGGACTGGTCGGCTTCAAACCCACCATGCGCCGGGTACCCGTGGCGGGCATTGTGCCGCTCTCGCTCTCGCTGGATACGCTGGGCCCCATTGCGCACACGGTTGAAGATTGTCTGCTGATCGACAGTGTGATCGCTGATACGCCTTTGCAGCCAGAGCGGATTACACTCGCCGGGCTGCGGCTGGCGATGCCGCTGGATGTGGTGTTGGAAGACATGGACACGAACGTCGCGCATGCCTTTTCCAGAACTTTGTCGCTTCTTTCAGCTGCCGGTGTCGAAGTGATCGACGTACCCATGCCCATGCTGCGGGAGGCACCGCAGATCAACCGCTTTTCGCCGATTGAAGCCTATGCATGGCACCAAGATCTTTTAGCGACGCAAGAGGACGCCTACGATCACAGGGTCGTTCAGAGAATTCGGCAAGGCGAAAATCAGGGGCCTGAGATATTGAATGAACTTCATGCTGCGCGCGCTGACTGGATACGCCGCGTGGGTGCTGCACTGGAAGGTTTTGATGCGCTCCTGATGCCTACGGTACCCATCGTTGCGCCGCACGTCGCACCGCTGCTCGCTTCGGATGCGGCATTTTTCGAAGCAAATCGTCTGCTGCTCCGTAATCCTTCGCTCATCAATCTTCTGGATGGTTGTGCGATCTCGCTGCCCTGCCACCAGTCAGGCGAATTGCCGGTGGGCCTGACGGTAGCAGGCCTGGCGATGACGGATGCAAAGTTAATTGCCATCGCTCAGATGATTGAAGAGTTACTGAGTAAGCCGAATGAATTCACAATGACTCCCTGACAAACACTGCGTTGGCAAGCTTTTCACCATATCTATCTTTCATGCCATAGGGTGCTTTTGAAAAATCCCGTCCTTGATAGACGGCCACAATCTTGTCATAGCCCAGAGAGAGTATGAATTTGGAAGCGTTTTCTGCTTCTACGGAGTCCTGGAAAGTGAAACGGGCCGATCCGAAATTGACATAGGCCACGCGGGGATTCTGATCATCAAAGAAAATTTCTCCGCCAACCACGCCACGAAGCTTGATCATGCTGTGCAAGGGAATGCCTCGGGAACTTTCCTCACATGGCGTCATTTCGCGAATGATGTGCATACCAGCGAAATCAATCAAATAAAGGTATTTATATTCCCTCTGTCCATAAGGCCCCGTTGCGACATTGGCGAATATGCCCTCACCTGGCTTTCGGCTCTGTAACTGGTCTTCCAGCGGTAAAGTGTTCGCATCATAGGGATTGGTGTTGCTCGGTGGTCTTTGAGGAGCGATGTTAAAGAGTGACTTGCCATATTCAAGACCATGATAGTGCATGGTTTTCAGCGCCGCCAACTCGCTTTCAGGAACAGTCACCACTTTCCACGGTTCCGCAAGGATTGAACTGATCACCTTGGGTGTAGCGGCAATGACCTTCGGGTCGACCACCATCGCTTTATTTTTCATTTCCTGATGTTCCGCATAAGCCTTCGCGAGTGGATCCGTGTAAAGAACCGTGCGTGGCACCATTTTAGGTGCTCGCCGGTCATTGATGGCCGAGCCTTTTAAGGAATGGCGATGAAGGTTCGTTGAGGATCTTGCGCTGATTCGTGATGCGATTGAGTTCATGATGGCCCCTTTGTGCAAACTGTCTCTGGTGAAAATTCTCTGAATGTCGCCGGCTGCCCGCTGCTTTTGAGGTCGCTGGCGTTTTCTTTTTTGCAATAGCCGTGCCATTCACGCGAGAGGGGGCCACTTTTTG
>JBILCO010000175.1:0-5132 GCA_044353075.1 Burkholderiaceae bacterium | reverse complement strand
CTGATCGCACCACGACGTATTTCTGCTATCGAGCAAATAAGTGCATGCACTGCTTTGGGCAAACTGATGGGTGCGGATGGCCGTTAAGCGGTACAGATTGTTTTGAAACGGGTTTGCGGCTACCCTATAGCGGTTTTCGTACCAATAGCTTTCCTTAAAGAACGCAGGCGTTGACCTGTCCCGCAGCCAACAACGTGCTGCGAGGTTTGCCTAGAACTGGAGTCCAATGCGTGTCGCTGTGATTGGTGGTGGTGTCATCGGGGTTTGCACCGCCTACTACTTGGCCGAGGCCGGGCATGAAGTTGCGGTTATCGAACGCTATGGCAATGTTGCCCAGGAAGCCAGTTTCGGCAATCTCGATCTGATGGGTCCCTCCGTTGTTCGCCCCTGGGCCACCCCGGGAACCGTGAGCCGCGTGTTTTCCATGCTGTTTCGGCCTGAATCGCCCATGGCATTCAGTTCCCGATTTGAACCCGCGATGTGGCGCTGGTTACGCCGTTCGATGTCCGAATGCGCGCTGCCTCGTTATAAGCAGAATCAGCAACGCTTGTTGCGTCTGGCGGGCTACAGTCAGGAACTGATGCGACATTTGGCACAAACCCGAGAACTCGATTTCCAGCAGCGTAATGGTGCACTGATGATGTTCCGCACGTCGCGCGAACTCGAACTCGCGCAGCCCCTGATGGAGATGCTGGGAGAAATCGGCAACCACCATGAACTGCTCGACCTCGATGCTGCCCGACAACTCGAACCTGCACTTTCCACCGAGACGACGTTTCATTCCGCCCTGTACATTCCTGACGACTGGTCTGGCAATTGCCCGCTCTTCGTTCGCCAGATGAAATCCCTTGCCCAGGATAAAGGCGTTGAATTCCACTTCAACAGCGAGGTGCAGGCCATCCGGCCGGAGTTGGGTGGTGTGAGCTTTCAGATTGAGGGCCGCAGCATTGACACCGATGCGGTGGTGGTTGCGGCCGGAGGTGACAGTGTTCGCCTGCTCAAAGCCATCGGGATCAGCCTGCCACTCTACCCGGTCAAGGTTTACTCAGCCTCCACGCCAATTCAGGAATACGAACTGGCGCCGCAAGTCTCCGTGTTTGACGACACGTACCGGGTCGGTCTGACACGACTGGGCAAACGTATTCGCATCGCCGGTTGTGCGGAACTGGGCTCATCCAATTTCGACCTGAATCAAAAAGCGGTCAACACGCTGGTCAAAGTCGGCGACGACTGGTTTCCGAATGCGGCAAACTACCGCACCGCGAGTTTCTGGTGTGGGCCTGCAGCCGTGCTGCCTGAAGGTGTGCCGCTGCTGGGCACCACACGCTACCCGAACGTCTATATCAACACCGGACATGGTGCCGGCGCCTGGGCGATGGCTGCTGGAAGCGGGAAAGTGATGGCCGACATCATCTCCTCCCGCCGACCTGAAATTGACACGGATGGCCTGACACTGACCCGGTATGGCGATCGCATGCGCTGACCGGCGCGATCCTCTGGCGCTCTATAGCGTCGCGCAAATTCGCGCGATCGAATCTGCCGCACTTTCCACCGTCCCACCGGGCATGCTGATGCAACGCGCGGGCGCAGCGGTGGCACGAGCCGCCCTGTCCCGACTGTCTGACGTGAGTCCTGCAACCCGGTTGCTGATCGCTGCCGGCCCCGGCAATAACGGCGGTGATGCACTGATAGCCGCCGCACTTCTCGCGCAGCAGCGCCTGAGCGTGACCGTGGTCTTTTTCGCTGACAAAAATTCCCTGCCCGAAGATGCCCGCGAGGCACTGCGGCAAGCAAGAAAAAGTGGTGTCGCTTTCGCCACATCCGCCAGCGATGTGTCGCCGTCGTCATGGGCGCTGGCCATTGACGGCATGTTCGGTATTGGCCTTGCCCGCCCGCTGCAGGGCCCATATGCGGAGATGGCACGCCTGCTGAACCAGCTTGATTGTCCTGTACTGGCGATTGATGTGCCGAGTGGACTGGATGCCGATACCGGATCCGTGGTGGGGCCGGAGGGTATCGCCGTATGTGCTGATGCGACCGTGACATTCATCGGCGACAAACCGGGACTGCACACCTTGCACGGGCGAGACAGTGCGGGTGAGGTCATCGCAGATGATCTGAGTATTGATGCATCGCTCTTTCCCGAACCAGTGGCACGCCTGAACTCCCCTTTGTCTTTTGCGGCTTTGCTGCGCCCGCGGCTGCATGCATCTCACAAGGGAAGCTATGGTGATCTGCAAGTCATCGGCGGCGCCGACGGCATGAGCGGTGCGCTCATACTCGCCGCACGGATGGCACTAATGGCTGGTGCCGGACGTGTTTTTGCGGGCTTTGCCGGAACGGTGCCTGCATTTGACAGTCTTCATCCGGAGCTGATGTGCCGTCAAGCAGAAAAGCTGACGCTCGATCGTGGCGCGATCGTCATCGGACCCGGGCTGGGGACGTCCCGCAACGCGCATGACCTTCTGGGCCGGGCACTGTCGACCCCCCTGCCACTCGTCATTGATGCGGACGGACTGAACCTGATTGCCGCTGAAGCGCCGCTGCAAACCCGTCTCGCGCAGCGCAACGCGCCGACCTTGTTAACACCGCATCCGCTGGAAGCGGCCCGGCTGCTGAATACGAATGCCGATACGGTTCAGGCGGATCGCCTCGCTGCAGCAAATTCGATCACACGACGCTATCAAAGCACCGTCATTCTGAAAGGCAGTGGCAGCATCATCGCCCGACCGGGTGAGATCGCCGCCATCAACAGCACAGGCAATGCGGCACTAGCCACTGCAGGCAGCGGTGATGTGCTGGCCGGACTGTGCGGCGCATTGCTCGCGCAAGGCTGGCCGGTGTGGGAGTGTGCGCTGGCCGCTACCTGGCTCCATGGATGTGCTGCCGACGACATGGTCAGGGCCGGCACGGGACCTACCGGTGCAACAGCGAGTGAACTGCTACCCTGGATAAGAACGGCGCTGAACAATATCGCACGCGCTCACTGACGTCGATCGTCCGTCAGGCGGCCTGCAGCAATTGTGAGCTGACGCTGGCAGCGCGCCGCCATCGCGGGATCATGGGTCACCAGCACCAGTGTCGAGTGCTGTTCGCGATTGAGTTCAAACATCAGTTCGATGACAGCGTCACCGGTGGCGGCATCCAGACTGCCGGTCGGCTCATCAGCCAGTAACAAAGGGGGCCGGGTGACAAAAGCACGCGCCAGCGCTACCCGCTGCTGCTCGCCACCAGAGAGAAATTTCGGATAGTGCTGCAAACGCTGCTGCAAGCCTACGCGGCCCAGCATTGCCTCCGCCTTGCCCGCTGCATCGGCATCACCGCGCAACTCCAGTGGCAGCATGACATTTTCCAGTGCCGTCAGATGGGAGAGCAGCTGAAAAGATTGAAAGACGAAACCAAGATGCGCGCGCCGCATGGCAGCCCGACCATCTTCATCGAGAGAAAAAATATCGATGCCATCAATCTGGACACTGCCCGAGGTCGGCGTATCCAACCCGGCCAGCAATCCCAGCAAGGTTGACTTGCCCGAGCCAGACGCACCCACCAGCGCGAGCGTGTCACCAGTCTGGACGGTAAAATGCAAGTCATGAAGAATCGTGAGCTCGCCACTGGTATCGGCGACTTTCTTGGTCAGGGCCGTGACTTTGATGGCGGGTGTTCTCTGGGGGTGTTCAGGCATGCAGGGTCAATTGAATCGCTATGTGGGATCGTCGGGATCTTACAAAATGCTATTGGCGCTGGCGGCGCTGCAGTTCAAGTTCGCTGCGCTTGCGCTGTGCCTTATATGCACGGTGGCGCCGGCGTATTCTGCATCAAAAACCCTGCTTGTGCTCGGCGACAGTCTCTCGGCCGAATATGGCCTGCCGCGCGGCAGCGGATGGGTCGCCTTGCTGCAGCAACAGCTGCGTTCAGAGAAATACGACGTCAATATCGTTAATGCCAGTATCAGTGGCGAAACCACCTCGGGCGGCAAGTCCCGCTTGTCCTCCCTTTTGCAGCAACACAAACCAGCGCTGGTGCTCATTGAACTGGGTGGCAATGACGGCTTGCGCGGCTTGTCGCTGGCCGCCACCCAGGCCAATCTGAGAGAGATGAGTACGATGGTCGCGGCCAGCGGCGCGAAACTCATCCTGGTCGGCATGCGTGTTCCGCCCAATTATGGCGTCGATTACAGCAAGCGTTTTGCGGCGATGTATCAGGGTCTGGGAAAAGAAAAAAACGTCCGGCTCGTTCCGTTTTTACTGCAAGGTCTGGAAGACACTGAGCAATTTTTCCAACCCGACCGCATTCATCCGAATCAGCGCGCCCAGCCCCTCATGATGGAGAACGTCTGGCAGATACTCAAACCTTTGCTCAGATAACCGCTGCCCATGAAATATCCCGCACTACTGCCCGCCGCAGATGTTCTCTCGCGTCTGCACGACTACGACAGCATCATTGATGTACGCTCCGAATCGGAATTCGCGCTCGATCACCTACCCGGCGCCATCAACTGCCCGGTGCTCAATGACGCTGAACGTGTGCAGGTTGGCACTCTGTACAAACAGACCGGCGCATTTGAAGCCAAAAAAATGGGGGCCGCGTTGGTGGCTCACAATATTGCGGTGCATTTGAAGCAGTCGTTCGCCGAACAGCCGCGTGATTGGAAACCGCTGATCTATTGCTGGCGTGGGGGCAACCGCAGTGGTGCGATGGCCCACATCCTCGCGAAAATCGGATGGCCCGCCGTACAACTCGACGGCGGTTATCGCGAATATCGGCGCAACGTACTGGATCAACTGGACACTGCACCGCTGGCCCTGAGCTTTCGCGTGATCTGCGGTACCACAGGAAGCGGTAAAAGCAGGCTGTTAACGGTGCTGGCAGATAGGGGTGCACAAGTGCTGGATCTGGAGCAATTGGCTGCACACCGCGGCTCGGTGCTCGGCGGTCTTCCCAATGCCCCTCAACCGTCGCAAAAAATGTTTGAAAGCCGTATCTGGCAAGCGCTTCGGAGCTTCTCACCAACGCAGCCCGTCTACGTTGAATCCGAGAGCCGGAAAATAGGCCAGCTGCGGGTACCCGAAAAATTAATGGAGAAAATGCGCGCTTCAGCGTGCATTCATTTGCAGACCAGTACCGCTAACCGG
>JBILCO010000101.1:0-7061 GCA_044353075.1 Burkholderiaceae bacterium | reverse complement strand
CTGTTCAACCGCCGGCCGCGCATCCAGTCCGCTGGCGTACACAGGGCGCACTGACAAACCACGGGCTTCGAGTGCAGCGATCACGCCATCGTAATGACGCGCATTGCCGGCCAACAGATAAGAGCGCATCAGCAACAAACCGACCGTGCCGCGACTGCCGGCGATGGTGGGTACGCGATCCAGACGGTCCGTCATGCCTTTGTGGACTTCGGCGCCTTTCATGCGCGGATGATAGACACCGACTTCCGGATATTCGATCGGCATGGCTGCCGGTGCCTTGCCGCGCAGGACTTTGCGCGGACCATCAGCAAAATTATTGACCAGCAGTTGGACCATGCTGGCGATGTTTTCATCGGAACCCGCGAGCCAGTACTGCAGCGTCAGAAAATACGCGCGCACATCCTGCGCGGTGCCCGGAATGAAGCGCAACAGCTTTGGTAAACGGCGCAGCATTTTCATTTGCGCCGCGCCGGCGGTGGCTGCCGGTTTTTTGTCGTCCGTTTTGCCGCGGAGCTTTTTGAGGAAAGCCATGGGACCGCGCGTGGTGCCATCCATCGTGAAGCGACCGATGCGAGTGAGTTTCATCACTTCACCGGCCGACATGATGCAGATCATGGCATCGCAGGTATCACGTCTTGCGGTGAGCGCGGGCATCACGGGCAGGAAATGATCTTCCATGAACAGCATGGAGGCGATGATGATGTCACCCTGCTCGATATCGGCGATGCAACGCGTGAGTGTCGAGGCATCGCCAGCCCATTCCGAAGCCGCGTGTACGGACAAGGCGACACCGGGCAACTGCTTGTTCAGCAGACGCTGCGCGCGCGCAGCGGCGCTGGCCAGATGGTTGTCCATCGTGACTATGACGACGCGCATCGCGGGCGCCTTCATGACATCAGCGGCCATAGTGGGCTTTCGCGTCATATAAGGTGTCCAGTGTGATGGTCGGCACGCCATGGTCTTTCGCATAGCGCTCGGTGTTGCGTCTTGCCTTGCCACGTACGAAAAACGGAATCTTGGAGAGTTCTTTTTCTGCATCCGGCGCCCAGGCGGGATGCATCTCGCCGGCATTGGCCGGGTCGGTGTCACGCGCGACTTCGGGCGACACGACGGCATCAGCCTTCGCTGGCATGGCGCGGGGTGCGCCGCCTTTGCCCAAGTGCGACGGCGATGCGCCATCGTGGAATTCAAAATCATCCTTGAACATGCCGAGCAAGTGCTCTTCCAGACCCATCATCAGCGGATGAACCCAGGTATCGAAGAGTACGTTGGCGCCTTCAAAACCCATTTGCGGCGAATAACGCGCGGGGAAATCCTGCACATGGACTGGCGCGGAAATCACCGCGCATGGCAAACCGAGTCGTTTGGCGATATGACGCTCCATTTGCGTACCCAGCACCAGCTCGGGCGAGAGTTCTGCCACACGCGCTTCGACTTCCAGATAATCGTCCGTTATCAACGGTTCGATGCCGTATTTTTTGGCGGCTTCCCGAATTTCGCGCGCGAATTCGCGGCTGTAGGTGCCAAGGCCAACGACTTCAAAACCCAATTCTTCCGACGCCACACGCGCGGCTGCGATGGCATGTGTTGCATCGCCAAACACAAAAACGCGCTTGCCGGTGAGATAAGTGGAATCTACCGAACGCGCATACCAGGGTGCGCGTGAAGCGGCATCTTCGAGTGCGGTGTCGACCGGTATGCCGGCCAGCTGCGCGACTTCGATGATGAATTCACGCGTTGCCTGCGCACCGATAGGAATCACTTTGGTCGATGGCAAACCAAGGTTTTTTTGCATCCAGGTCGCGGCCTGCATGGCCGTCTCGGGATACAGCACGACATTGAAATCAGCGTCGGCGAGTCGCGCCAAATCATCTGGCGATGCGCCCAGCGGGGCAACGACATTGATCGCGATTCCCATGCGGGTGAGCAGCGCGGTTATTTCGCGCAGATCATCCCGATGACGAAAACCAAGTGCCGTGGGTCCGAGAATATTGCAGCTCGGCTGCTGACCCGATTCACTGTCTTGCATGCGCGGCTTGGCGAGATGGCGCACCATCTGATAAAACGTTTCGGCTGCGCCCCAGTTTTCTTTTTTCTGATACGAAGGCAATTCCAGGGGCACCACCGGTATCGGCAAATTCAAGGCGCGGGCCAGGCCGCCCGGATCATCCTGAATCAGCTCGGCAGTGCAGGAAGCGCCCACCATCATGGCTTGCGGCGCAAAGCGTTCGTAAGCCTCACGCGCGGCATTCTTGAAGAGCTCTGCGGTATCGGAACCCAGATCGCGTGCCTGAAATGTGGTGTACGTGACGGGCGGACGCTTGGGCAGCCGCTCGATCATGGTGAACAGCAGATCGGCATAGGTGTCGCCCTGCGGTGCATGCAATACGTAGTGCACTTTTTCCATCGCCGTAGCGATGCGCATGGCGCCCACGTGTGGTGGGCCTTCATAGGTCCAAAGGGTCAGTTGCATGCGAGCTCCTCTGTCGCGATTTTTTGACGACGAATCAGGGGCCGCGCAAACAACTCGGCCAGATCGGCGCTTTGCTCGTAGCCATGAATGGGCGAAAACACCAGCTCAATCGCCCATTTGGTCGTGAAACCTTCGGCTTCCAGTGGATTGGCCAGACCTAGACCGCAGACCACGATGTCGGGTGCCGCAGCGCGGCAGCGGTCCAGCTGCTTTTCCACATCCTGACCTTCGGAGAGCTGGGTTGTTTTCGGTAACAGCATGAGCTCGCGCTTCATGTGATCGCGATGCAGATAAGGCGTGCCGACTTCGGTGAGCTGCATGCCAAGTTCACGCGAAAGAAAGCGTGCGAGCGGAATTTCGAGCTGTGAATCCGGGAAGAAGAAAATGCGCTTACCTTGCAGTTGCGTGCGATGACGCTCCAGTGCACGCTGGGCGCGCTCACGTGAAGGTGTCGTAACGCTTTCGAAGATTTCACTGCTCACACCAAACACCTCGGCAGCGGCACGCAACCATTCGGTGGTGCCTTCGACGCCAAATGGGAAGGGTGCGGGCAGGTGCGTCGCACCCCGCGATTCGAGCGCACGGGCGGTGTCGGTCAGGAAGGGTTGCGCCAGCAGGTAACGTGTATTCGGGCCGATCGATGGCAGTGCGCGTGAATTACGCGGCGGGAAAAATTTCACCTGGTCGATACCCATCGCTTTGAAGTGACGGGCAAACTGATCTTCGACGACATCCGGCAGACAACCAACAATCATCAGTGAGGTCGGTGCCGCTTCATCGTTCGCGGGCAGTAGCGGCACCATCGAGGCGAGGCAAGCATCTTCACCTTGGGTGAAGGTGGTTTCAATGCCGCTGCCGGAGTAATTCAATATGCGTACATTCGGCAGGAATTCTTTGGATAATCGTGCCGCGGCACGCGAGAGATCAAGCTTGATCACCTCTGACGGGCAGGAGCCGACGAGGAAAAGCATCTTGATATCGGGACGTCGCTCCAGCAAACGACGAACGACGCGATCGAGTTCTTCGTTGGCATCCGCGATACCGGCCAGATCACGCTCATCAATGATGGCGGTGGCAAATCGAGGCTCAGCAAAAATCATCACGCCGGCAGCAGACTGAATCAGATGTGCGCACGTGCGTGATCCGACGACGAGAAAAAAAGCATCCTGAATTTTGCGGTGCATCCAGATGATGCCGGTCAGCCCGCAAAATACTTCGCGCTGACCGCGCTCACGCAGGATGGGCGAATCGACGCAGCCGTCGTCCAGTCTGATTGGGATTGCGGCGTTCATGCGGCCACCTGCTCATTAGTGTGTTGGGCGGACTGCAGGCGGGCGGCGCGCAGCTTGAGGATGAATTGCATCGCATTGATCGCATAGGCGGCATAAGCGGCCAGTGCCAGCAGCATTTGCTCGCGTACTGACAAGCTGCCTGTATAGAGCGCAACGAGATAAGCGGTATGCAGCGCCAGTACCAGCATGCTGAATACGTCTTCCCAGAAAAAGCTGGCAGCAAACAGGTAACGGCCAAACACGACTTTTTCCCAGATACAGCCGGTGATCATGATGGTGTAAAGCAAAAACGTCTTCAGAACGATCGAAACGGTCGCTGCGGTTTCACCCTGACCCGTTTGCAGATAACGCAGTACCAGAACCACGCTGATCAGAAAGACGAGGAACTGTATCGGCGCGAGCACACCCTGCACCAGGGTCCACGGCGTGGCATCACGGCGAGCGCGCTCTGCGCTGGTGTAGAGCGGCCGGATCTGGCTTTCGGATGGCATCGGGTTTGGCATGGTCTGTCGGGGCCCAGTCAGGGGGTGTAAAGCCAATGTAGGTGTGACCCGTCAGTCTGTCAACAACTGATTACGTCAACCTAAGTTGACATAATTTCCCGATTCGGGCATTTTTGACCTTTTTTTTGACACAAAGAGTTTCCCGGAGTAAAAAGACTGTGGAATTTGTCGTTTATCGACCTCTTATGTCATCAACCGCCCAAAAATAGGGCGGATTACTGATGGATCCACGCTAGCGCCGGGCTGACAACCCGTCGTTCCTGTGAGTCCCGCGTGCACCAGCAGGAGACTAAAATGGACCAAGCCTCAGATGGCCGCGGCAGTAAAGATGCCCCGGCCCACAGCGCGGGGGCGCTGAAAGAGGCGGCGAGCGAAGACCGGCTTCTGCCCCTGGTGGAAGCGGAAATCATCCCGCGATTAATCATGGCGCATCAGGACCAGCGCCTGCAGGCACCGAACGCTCCCGAGATTCTTGCGCGGGACGTTATGGCATTTTCCCGTGCGCTGATGGAAAACCGCATGACGGACGCGACCGATATCGTGGCCGATCTGTGCAGTCAGGGTATCTCGATGGACCGGGTGTATCTGAATCTGTTCACCCCGTCAGCCCGCTACCTGGGCGAGCTCTGGGAAGCCGATCTCTGCACTTTCTCGGAAGTTACCCTTTGTCTGTGGCGACTCCAAACCCTGCTCTACGAGCTGAGCCCCGCTTTTCACGCGAACGCGAAAGCCATCCGGCCCGGGCCGGATTCAGAGCGTCGCATTCTGATGGCAACCATGCCAGGGCAGCAACACACCTTTGGTTTGTTGATGTTGTCGGAATTTTTCCGTCGTGAGGGTTGGGTCGTGCTGTCGATACCCTCGCCCAAGCCGGGCGAATTGCAGGATTCGCTGTCCGGAAACTGGTTTGATGTGCTGGCCTTGTCGGTCAGCACGGACAATGAACTCCCCGAACTGGGCAAATCCATACGCACTGCCCGCAAAACCTCGCGTAATCCGCGACTTTCGGTGATGGTCGGCGGTCCCTTATTTATTCGGGAACCCAGTCTGGCAGCCACGGTTGGCGCTGATGGCTGTTCTTCCGATGCCGACTCAGCGCTCGCGTTAGCGATCCAGCTCATCCAGCAGCAGCAAGATGTCAGAATGAATTGACGTAGGTCAGTGTAAGTTTGCTTGAAAAACTGTCTGAATGCGTACACAATGTGACCGTTGAGTAATTTCCCGGTCACGCCGCTTTTGCGGGTCCGGCCTTTTAATCCATGAGATCACAAGCCGGCACATCCCCCGTGACACAATTCGACTCTCCGAAACAATCGCTCGCCGGGCTCAGCACGGAAGCGAATGCATCGCTATTGGCCGCAGCGGCAGATCTTGTGCTGGTCGTCGATGGCCAGGGCGTGGTGCAGGATGTGTCCTCGAATACGGGCGCGCTGCCGGTCACGGGCGGACTGCGCAGCTGGATCGGCAAATCCTGGAATGATGTCGTCACCATAGAAAGCCGGCCCAAAGTGGCCAAGCTGCTGAACAGCACCGGTGATAACCGGGCCATCTGGCGCCAGGTCAACGTCCCGTCGGAAGAAGGCGCCGACATTCCGATTTCATTCTGTTCCATTCCCGTCGGCCCCAAAGGTCGCATGATCGCGCTGGGCCGTGACCTGCGTGCGCAGTCTGAAATCCAGCAGCAGCTGGTCGACGCACAGCAGACCATGGAGCGCGACTATCTGCGCCTGCGCCACCTCGAATCCCGTTACCGCATCCTGTTTGATCTGACCTCCGAAGGCGTGCTGGTGATCGACGGCAAAACCCAGAAAATCGTCGAGGCCAATCCTGCCGCTGCCGAGGCTTTGGGTGACACGGTTCGGCGGATGATTGGCAAACAGATCATCGACTGTATTGACTCTGACTCTCGCGCCGTCATTGGCAAACTGCTGGATACCGTACGCGGTGGCGGCAAATCGGATCAGGCCGTCGCAAAAATCCGCAACCAGCCGATGACGCTTGCCCTGTCCGTCATGCATGAGGAAGGCGGCGAACTGCTGCTCTTGCGCGTCAGGCGCGAAACCGCGATACAGGCAGCCCATGGCAGCCCATCGCAGGCTGAAATGGTCACGCGCGTGATCGAGCAGGCCCCCGATGCGTTTGTCGTCACCGATACAGATGGCGACGTCATCGCCGCCAACCGAGCTTTTACCGAAATGGTGGAAATGAACCGCGCGGAGCAGATCATCGGCGAATCGCTGGACCGCTGGCTGGGTCGCGCCGGTGTTGATCTGAACGTCTTGCTGGCCAACCTGCGCCAGCGTGGCTCGGTCCGATTGTTTGCGACCACGATGCGCAATGAAAACGGCTCCCAAATACCGGTCGAGATCTCGGCGGTCGCCGTGACCCAGCAAGGCAGCAGCGGCGCGCTGGGATTCACGATCCGCGATGTCGGCCGCCGCGCAAGCAACGGCAGCGACACCCGCCACCCCATGCCGCGCTCGGTCGAGCAGCTGACTGAGCTGGTCGGGCGGGTGCCATTGCGCGAGATCGTCGGCGAAACCACCGACTTGATTGAAAAACTCTGTATCGAGGCCGCACTGCAGCTCACCCAGGACAATCGCGCGACCGCCTCCGAAATTCTCGGACTCTCCCGCCAAAGTCTGTATGTGAAGCTGCGCCAGTACGGAATCGGTAATTTGGGCAGCGACGACAAGTCATAGCCTGCCGGGTCAGGCTGCGGGCTGAACCGCGCCCGGCAGCACTTTTGCGATGCCCGCCATCAGCTCGGATGGTCTGAGTGTCAATTTTAAT
>JBILCO010000091.1:0-7399 GCA_044353075.1 Burkholderiaceae bacterium | reverse complement strand
TCCGCTACCGTCATCTGGTGGCATCCACTCGGTGTAGGTATCCTGCACCGCCGGGATGATATCCGGGCCCATTTGCGTGAAATCGGCCGAGGCGAGCAAACGAATTTTTTTTGAGAAGCAGTTCGCCTCCCACAAAAACTTGGTCGCGCGCCAGCTGAACGTCGGTGCGGGCGTGGAAAAAATCACCATGATCGAGATCTTGGGTTTTTTCGCCCGGATCAGGCTGGCGGGCTCATAGTAGGAAACCATGCTGAGATCGCCGTCGTTCTGCTCAGCAAACTGACGCCACTCCGCACTGGCCAGCGGACTCAGGAAAAGCAGCAGGAGCAAGAAAGTGGAGCGCATATCGGTTCGGGATGAGTTTTCCCCGGCCTGCGCCGGGATCCAGTGTTTTTTTTCGCGTTCGGAATCGCAAGCGACCTCGGATTTATACCAGTTATCGCCCGGCCACGCTGCCGCACGGTCAGTCGCTATACAATCGCTAACACGATCGACAACCCGCTCTGCCCAAACCCTCCGGAACCTCATGACAAAAATCCTCTGCCGAACTGCCCTACTGAGCGCCCTACTGAGCGTCCTGCTAAGCGCAACTCTCCTGCCGACAAGCGCGCAAGCCCAGACGCCGACGGCGAGCGAACTGCTGCTGATTCAGCAATCCGTGAACACCTACTGTCTCGGTCGTGGTCAGGGCCGGGCTCGCATTCTTTGCCGCTGCTCGGCTGTCCTGGTCAGCAATAAACTCGCTACCGAAGGAACTGCCGGCTACCAAGAGAATGCCGAGACGATCTTTGATCAGGCCTTCGAGTCCTGCATGAGCCATGAGGACAAATCCTTTCCCACCACGACTTCGCGGCTCTACCAGTCGCAGCCTGCGGTCGAGGAATCTCTGCGCAGTACGGCAGCAAAACCCTGACCCGTAATCAGGACGATCAACGATGAGCTTTCCATGGGATTTGCAAGGCAAGGTGGCGATTGTCACCGGCGGCAATGGCGGCATCGGTCTGGGCATGGCGCAGGGACTGGCGGCTGCAGGTGCGACCGTAGTCATCGCAGCACGCAATGCCGACAAGAGCGCGGCAGCGGTCAATGCGATCACCGCTGCAGGTGGCATCGCTTCGGCAATCACCGTCGATGTGACCGAGGAAGCCGCCTGTCATGCGATGGTGGCCTCAACCGTGAGCACGCAGGGGCGTCTGGACATCCTGATTAACAACGCAGGCATGAACATCCGCAAGCCGCCACAGGACTACACGCTGGCCGAGTGGCAGCAGATCTTGCAGACGAATCTGACCAGTGCCTTCCTCTGCTCACAGGCCGCTTATCCGGCCATGAAGCGTACATCGGGGGGCAAGATCATTAACATCGGTTCGATGATGTCGATTTTCGGTGCCTCATTCGCGACGCCCTACGCGGCATCCAAAGGCGGCATCGTGCAAATGACATGTGCATTGGCCTGTGCGTGGGCCGCCGACAATATTCAGGTCAATGCGGTACTGCCGGGCTGGGTCGACACCGAACTGACTCAGACCGCCCGGCGAGATGTGACGGGCCTCCATGAACGCGTGCTGGCACGTACACCGGCCGGCCGCTGGGGTGAGGCCAAAGACTTTGCCGGCATTGCTGTTTTCCTCTCGAGCGCGGCGTCGGATTTTGTGACCGGCACGGCGATACCGGTCGATGGCGGTTATGCCGTGCAGGGCTGAATCGCATGTTCATGGCAAAATAACCGTGGTACTGACGCTGGCCGTAAAACTGGCGCATGCCGCACACTGACAAGCAAACACTAACCCATCTGAACTCGGGAGAGACCATGAAACGATACTTTGCTGCGACCCTCCTTGTGCCGGCCCTGCTGGCCGGCTGCGGCGGAAACTATCAGATCACCCGCGCCGGTGATGTGCCGGCCACCAAGGCCGATTTGGCGCGAGATGAGCGCGCATGCAATCAGGCGAATTTCTTCGTGCCTGAATCTTCCAAAGACAAATCAGATCAAACGATCCATATGACCGCAGCCTATATCGACTGCATGCGCGACAAAGGCTGGAATTTCGCCCGCACCGAACGCAAGCTGTCCTGGATAAAGTCTGTACAACTGGATTGATGACAGGCGACACCGCAGGCATGCCTGCGAATGGCGAGCCGGAGCGTCGGGTCTACGATCCACTGATTCGCTCCGGTCTGCAGCAACGCCACGAACTCGCCATCGCAAGCACGGCGCATTGCGCTGCAAAGAAAGGGAACGGATGACACTACCCCGATCAATATCAGGTTCGTTGCCGACATCGATCAGCATGCCGCGAATCATGGGCGGTCACCCTGTCGCTGCACTGCTGTTCCTGACATGCATTGCGATCTCTGGCCGTGCCGAGACGATTTCCTCAAATGGGCAGCAGAGCAGTCAGAACGTAAACACCATACGATCCAATCCGCAGGGTGCGCCAGCCAAAGTCGTCAGGCCGCCCCCACCGCCGCCGCAGCCGCTGGTGATCGTGCCGGTCAATCCGCCGAACCAACGCCCGTCACAATCCCGACACTAAGCCCGGAACGCAATGCGATCGGAACGAAGCATTGTCACCACGTTGCTGGCAGTATGCCTGCTGGGCGGCTGCATGACCCGTGAACTTGCCAACGATGGCAGCGAGTTGATTTACACGTACAGCAGTCTGGATTTTTCAGGCAAGGTCTGGCAGCGCGCGCAACAGCAATGCCAGCGCACCGGACAGCGGGTCGTTCACAAGAACACCGAATGCTCCGACTGGTTTCGATGTGTGAGCCGCTTCAGCTGCGACTGAATTGCCGTGACAAAGCTTATTTCATCTGACCTTTGACGAAACCGGCCATGCGGCGAACGCCTTCGCGTATCGCTTCATCCGAAGCGGCATAGCTGAGACGGATATGCTGTCCCTCACCCTCGACACGCTGACCAAAGTGAATATCGGCCAGTACCGCCACGCCCGCTTCGTTGAGCAGACGCTTGCGGAATTCTTCGGAGTCCTGGCAACCCGTCAGCCGACAGGCTTCGGTGACATTCGGCCATGCGTAAAAAGCGCCACCGGGGCTCTGGCAATGCACGCCAGGCACGTCGTTGAGCAAGCCGACGATCAGCTCGCGACGCTGGTGAAAAATCTCGCGCATGCGTTCCGCATCATCCTGCGGGCCATTCAGCGCCTGCACGCCAGCCCATTGGGTAATTTGTGACGCGCATGATTCCGTGTTGGTAATCCAGGTCGTGAAATACGGTGCGAGCTTGCGATTGACGGCATAGCCCAGACGCCATCCTGTCATCGCATACGTTTTAGACCAGCCATCGGCAATGATGGTGCGTTCCTGCATACCCGGTAGCGAAGCGATGGACACGAATTCGCCGTCGTAAATCAGACGTCCATAAATCTCATCCGCAAAAATCCAGATTTGCGGATGCTGACGAAGAATCTCGGCGATCGCTTCCATGTCCTTGCGCGGAATGATGCCGCCGGTTGGATTTTGCGGTGAATTCAGAATCAGCAGTTTGGTGCGCGGCGTGATTTTGTCAGCCAGCTCTTGCGGATCAAAACTGAACTGACGCGATTCGCGCAGAAAAATCGGCACGCCCACCGCACCATTGGCCTTGATCTGCGATTCATAAATCGGAAAACCCGGTACCGGATAAATCACTTCGTCGCCCGCACCAAAATCAGTGACAGACGCAATCGTGTAACCGATGAAGGGCTTGGCACCCGCCGCAATAACGACATCATCCGGCGACACGTCGATGCCACGCGTGCGAGCAATTTCCCTGGCAACCGCATCGCGCAATTCGGCGATACCGGCAGACGGCGTATAGCCGTGCTTGCCTTCGCGGATCGCACTGACTGCCGCATCCTGAATGTGGAGTGGCGTATGAAAATCAGGCTGACCAATACAGAAAGACAGAATATCGCGCCCCTCGCGGATCAGCCGGTTGACTTCGGCCAGCACGATGAAGGCGTTTTCCGTGCCAAGACTCTGCGCTCGCTGGCTTACGATGGTCATGAAATTCCTCTGTGAATTCGGTATTTTTGTTATCTGCTACGCTGTCAGCACACCTCGTGCGGAATGGGCAGCCGATCGTCGAGGCCGTATTTTAGCGAGAAAGTGGCGTATTACTTGAATACGTCAAAACAAATATTCTTTAGGTCCGAAGAACGAATGCTGAAGCAATAGCTTTTCTGCTGCCTGACCTGAGCCATGCAAAGGTTTTTGGCATCCGTATCCAGTATCGAAAAGCAATGCGACTGCTGTCGCATTTGACTGTCGAGACACGCCGTTCTTACTTCGGCGCTTTGCGACTGGCTACACGAGGTATCTTGCGCCAGTACGATTGTCGCGGCGAGCGTTCCCGTCAGCAGGATTAAACTACGCAGAGCAGACATTGAGCTTCTTCCTCGGTTCGTTACCTGAATGCAGGCTGGGGGGGCATGCGATTGCCCGCCTCGTGTTAATGATCATCAAGCCTCACAGTAATTTTTCCTTTGGCCAAGGTCAAAAATTCACCGTTCGTGAATGACACTCAAAACAGCTCGCATTTCGGCGCGCATTCTTGTATCGCTTTGTTATTTAAACGAAAATAATTTTGCGGACATAGTCATTGCACATGAGTTTAGCCATTTAACTAGCTTCGGTTAATAGAGTCGGCACGATAACAAAATTTTGAAATCGGCAGCCCTCTAAAGTCACTTTTCAGCTGGACGGATGGCCGCAAATTAGTTATTTGAGAACTTTCTCGCGTAAACATGCCGACCAGATCGCAGATATCCCTTGATCGGATGAAATAAGGCTTGAAAAACAAATAAATTATTTATATTGTTTCGCCTTCGCAAATTTCCCCGATTCACCATGGGCAAACCATCCGCCTCAGCCGCTGTCGGCACCTAGACGAGACGCAGACTGTCTGCTCCGTCGGCGCCTTCAGCTCAAACTGGCAATTCTGTCAGTGAGCCTGGGGGCCGTACAAGGAGCAAAGAATGCAAGGACTTCATCTGACCGCTGATCTGTCAGGCTGCAAAAAGAACCTGAGCCTGATGACGGATGTCGCCGATTTGCGCGCGACGTGTCTGAAACTGGTGAAGGCCAGTGGCCTGACGGCAGTCAATGAAGTCTTCCACGCCTTCCCCGGTGCTGATCCGGACGAGACTGGTGGCATCACCGGCACTGTACTGCTTGCGGAATCACACCTCGCACTGCATACCTGGCCCGAGCTGCAGGCCGTCACGCTGGACGTCTACGTGTGTAACTATTCGACAGACAATAGTGACAAAGCGACTCAACTGCTCAATTCACTCGTTCGACTGTTCGACCCGGACGAAGCCAATCGCCAAAGTCTGGAACGGGGTCAGCTCGGCGTTGTGGCTTCCTGACACCGCAAATCTTTGCACGCGACGTGCTCATTGATTTAAAACCCGCGGACCCATGATGAAAAAAATCACGCTCTCATCGATCCTCGCCCTGCTGTGCGCCGCTGGCGTCGCACACGCGGATGCCAGGTTTGCAGACCTCAACTACCAGGTCAAGCAATCCGACACCCAGGCAGGCTTGGGCCTTGGCGTCTATCAGCTCAAAGACCAGGGCATGGGCTACTACCTAAATGGCACCATTGGTCTGCCACCCGAAGGCTACAACGCCTACGGTTATTCCTTTGACCAGCACACGGAGCGCGCGCGGGTCCCGTATATCGCCAATATCGGCGCCACCTTTACCGCTATCGGCCCCGGCAGTTCGGTGCCGTTCTACAAAACAATTCATTCGTATGTCGGCATCGGCTACGGCACCATGGAAGGCATCGCCAAATACGGGCAGAGCTGGTACGACCTCGACTCGTACACCAGAAACGGCGTCAACCTGAATGGCGGTTTCATTCTGGGTTTTGAAAGCTTCGGCATCAATCTCGGCTTCAATTCACTCAGCAAGACGATGTACATCGGCATCGGCATGAAAACTGACACGAAGTAAATCCTCCCCCCGACACAGTACCGGTGGGCCATGGAGTACACTAGGTCAACACATGTTCTGCTCAGGACGCGCCCGTGAAAAAAATGCTGGTCCCGCTGCTGCTACTCTGCGTCTTTCCGGCCCGGGCGGACTGGAGCCTGCTTCACAAGTCCAATGACGGCACCCTGTATATCGATCCGCTGACTGTCGTCGGGGGCGCCCGACCTCGGGTCTGGGGACTGCTCGATTACGGCAAGCCTGACGAATACGAGGACTTGTCCGCGCGACTCCTGTTCGAATCCAACTGCAGCGAGGGCCGATTGCGCAAACGCAGTGCGGTCTACTACAAAGAATCCATGGGCCGAGGTGCCACCACGTCGGAGTATCAACCGACACCGTGGGAAGTACCTGCACCTGACACCCTGGATGCCTCAGCGCTGTATTTCCTTTGCGGGAAAAAACCATGATCAGATACACCACGCTCCTCCTCGCGCTGTGGCTCACAAGTGCCGCCGCTTCCGCTGCCGACTGGATCAGGCTGGAGGTGCCGGACCCGGCCACCATCGCAGCAGGTGAAACTTATTTTGTGGATCCAGAGATCAGCCTTGCCGGCAAATGGCCCGCGATTCACACGCTGCGCAATTACCGAGAGACCAATGCGCGGGGTCATGCATCCGACAGCATGGTGTGTGAAGTCGACTGCCGCCAACAACTGATACGCGCCGTTGGCGGTACTTTTTATGCCGGGCTGATGGGCAAGAATCCTGTCGATCCTCTGAATGTGAAAACGCCGTGGATCAGACCCGCGGCGGGTAGTGCGCTTGATCGCGTGCTGGACTATGCCTGCAGCAAACAACCGCAGGAGTGATGACCTGCCATTGCCGTGCGCGTTATGTCGCCGCTGATGACTGCCTGACAACGACATGCAGCCCATCGCGCCACGCTCCGGGCTAATTCAAGTTTCTTGTCCACATGCCGATGCTTCTTAAATCTTAATTTATCCTGACTTTGCCATGAAGACAACGCTATTTCGACCCCTGTTCCTGGCCGCTGGCCTGCTGATTGCACTGGCTGGCTGCCACAGCACCTATTACCTGAACGGCGACAAGTACATCGGCGAATTCAGGAATGGCAAACGAACCGGTCAGGGCAATTATTACTTCCGCAATGGTGACCGCTACGTCGGTGATTTCCGCGACGATCAGTTCCAGGGTCAAGGCGTACTGTATTTTGCCAATGGCAACCGTTACACCGGCGGCTTCCGCAAAAACCGTATCGACGGACAAGGCACGCTCCGCTATGCGAATGGCGATGAATACATCGGCGAATTCGTCGATGGCAAACGTCATGGAACAGGCATTTACACGTACGCTTCCGGCGGCAAATTCAGCGGCGAATTTCGTGAAGACCAGCTACCCTCATCCGTCACCTATGTTTACAAGAATGGCGATCA
>JBILCO010000056.1:0-9258 GCA_044353075.1 Burkholderiaceae bacterium | reverse complement strand
ACGACTGGCGCGCGAGATATTTCGGCGACTCTTTCAGCAGGAAAATCAGAATCAGCGCATAGACCATCGGCATCGAGCCACCGATAAAAAAGAATGTCCGCCAGCCGTGCACCGGCAACACCTGCCCGGCCACCAGCCCTGCGAGCATGCCACCGAGCGGATAGCAAACAATCGCTGTGGTCACGGCAATCGTGCGCACGCGTCCCGGTGTGAACTCGGCGATGATCGTGGTCGCAGCGGGCAAAGCCGCGCCGATACCGAGGCCGGCCACAAAGCGAATCATGGCAATCGAGCTCACATCGGTTGCATGGCCGATCATGAACGTCGCTGCACCAAACAAAAAGACACTGCCAATCAACACTGGTTTGCGGCCAATCCGGTCGGCGATGATGCCCGAGATCAGGCTGCCGATCGCCATACCAACCAGACCACTGGCCACCGCCATGGAAAAGACCGAGCGGGTCACGCCCCACTCCAGCATGATCGACGGTATCGCATAGCCGATCATCTGGCCGTCGAAACCGTCGAGAACTACGGCCAGTGCCGTTAGCAGGTACATCGCTTTCTGAAGCGGGGTGAATTTACCTTCGTCGATCGCATGCATCACGTCATAGCTGGCCTGCGATGCGGGGGTGGTCGCCTCTGTCATGTCTTCTCCAACCGCCGGCTCGTGGTCCGGCTTTGATTTGTTTATCGTTATCGTGGTCAATCCGGCCCCTGAATCCCCGGCAGACTGACGACCTGACGATACCACAGGTTTGCTAATTTACAACAATACGTATCATTCATATAAGAAAGACAAGAAAGGCAAGTTGTGGCGACAGCAGGGGACAACGAAAAACACTATAAATCATTGATTTTAATAGATTAAATACCCAGAAAATCCTTGGGATGAAGTGTTGCACATGCCTAATACCCGCTTTTTTTGATACGTAGATTATATTTTTGGCCAATTATGAGTATCATTTCAACGCACGCCAAACTGCTACCCAAAATCCGGCCCGGCTGGTCAAATATCAAGACAATGGAAAACAATCCGGCATGACTACCGCCCCCCTACCCACCCAACGCATTGTTGCCATTGTCGGTGCCGGCGCCATGGGCTCGGGCATCGCGCAAGTGGCAGCCGCGGCCGGCCATCCGGTCAGGCTGCTCGACGCACGCGAAGGTGCGGCCGCAAAGGCCATCGAAAACATCCGCACGCAGTTCAACAAGCTTGTGGACAAAGGCCGCATGACCGCGGAGGCAGCGCAGGCGGCCAGCGAGCGCTTGTCGGCTGTGCCGCAACTGCAGGCACTGGCCGATGCCGGATTGGTGGTTGAGGCCATTGTCGAAAATCTGGAAGCGAAGCAGAAGCTGTTTGCCGATCTCGAAGCGCTGGTCGCCGACGATTGCATCCTGGCGACCAACACCTCATCGATCTCGGTGACTGCAATCGGTGCGGCGCTGCGTTTGCCGGGACGACTCGCCGGCCTGCACTTCTTCAATCCCGCGCCGCTGATGGCGCTGGTTGAAATCATCCGTGGCCTCGCAACCGACAAGACGGTGGCCGACACCTTGTACGCCACCGCAAGAGCCTGGGGCAAAACACCGGTGCAGGCGCGCTCGACGCCGGGCTTCATCGTCAATCGTGTCGCGCGCCCTTACTACGCAGAAGCACTGCGGCTGGTACAGGAAGGCGCTGCAGATTACGCGACCATCGACGCGGTGATGCGCGAAGCCGGTGGATTTCGGATGGGGCCATTCGAGCTGATGGACATGATCGGTCATGACGTTAATTTCGCGGTCACCCGTTCGGTCTGGTCCGCGTTTTATCATGACCCGCGCTTTTTGCCGTCGCTGATTCAGCAGGAACTGGTCGAGGCGGGTTTCCTCGGGCGCAAAAGCGGTCGTGGCTTTTACGATTACCGTGATGGTGCTGAACGCGCGTTGCCTCAGACCGAAACCCCTCGTATGCTGGCCGTTGCCACCAAGATATGCGGTAACTCGGTTGCTGCCACTGCGCTGGCCGCACGGCTTACCAAAGCGGATATTCAATTCAAACATAACGAGCACAGCAACGATGGTCGCATCGCCGAGGTCGGCAATGCCGTACTGTTCGTATCCGACGGACGCAGCGCCACCGAGCGCGCTGCCTCGTCCGGCATTGCAAACACAGTGGTGATGGATCTGGCCATTGACTACAGCAGTACGCCACGCATGGCGATCGCCTGCGCTGCTCAGTGTGCCGCAGATGCGATGGATGAAGCAATTGCGTTGCTGCAGGCCGCGGGCATGCAGGTGTCCCGGTTCGCTGATGTGCCGGGTCTGGCCGTCATGCGCACGGTGGCGATGCTGGCCAATGAAGCCGCGGATGCCGTCAATCAGGGCGTCTGCTCCGCCGAAGGCGCGGATGCGGCGATGAAACTGGGCGTGAACTATCCGTGCGGCCCTCTGGCCTGGGCTGACCATGTCGGTGTCAGCGTTATGCGCGATACCCTGCTTCATCTGGGTCGTTTTTACGGCGAAGACCGTTACCGTGTCTCACCGCTGATTCATCAGGCAGTGCACGCACAAAGGAAACTCCATGGCTGATCCGAAGCAGCTGCCGGCAGAACCCAACGAACTTGCCGCAGCCACCGCGCGCGCGATGTGGGAGCGCGACCGTACCGCTCAGGCACTCGGCATGCAGATCATCGCCATCCGTGCAGGACATGCAACCCTCAGCATGCCGGTTCGCGAGGACATGGTGAACGGCCATCACATCTGCCATGGCGGCATGATCTTTACGCTGGCCGATACCGCGTTCGCGTATGCGTGCAACAGCTACAACCAGAACACCGTCGCTTCAGCCTGCCAGATTGATTTCATCGCACCCGCGCACGAAGGCGAAACACTCGAGGCAGAAGCGACCGAACGCTCGGCCACCGGCCGCACCGGCGTGTATGACGTGACGATCAGGACGAGCGAGGGGAAAATCATCGCGCTGTTCCGCGGCAAGAGTCACCGCATTGGCGGCGAAGTCATTACCGGGTCGGCCTCGACCTGATGTGACATCGCGAGACCACATCAGGCAGATTATGCTAGGAGACACGACCATGCCCGTCAACCCAAGCGCCCGCAGCGATCTCGATCCGATCGAGCGTGCCAGTCGCGACGAAATAGAAACACTGCAGCTGCAAAGACTGCGCTGGAGTATCGGGCACACCTATGACAACGTGCCGAGCTTTCGCCTGAAATGCGAACAGAAAGGCGTGCATCCCGAGGATCTGACAACGCTGAAAGATCTCGCCCGCTTCCCTTTCATGACCAAGACCGACATGCGTGACCACTATCCGTTCGGCCTGTTTGCGGTGCCGCGCGAGAATCTGGCGCGCCTGCATGCATCATCCGGCACGACGGGCAAGCCGGTGGTGGTCGGCTACACACAAAACGATCTCGACCATTGGGCGCAGCTCGTTGCGCGCTCGCTGCGCGCTGCGGGTCTGCGGGCCGGCGACATGGTGCACAACGCGTATGGCTACGGCATGTTCACCGGTGGTCTGGGCGCGCATTATGGCATTGAGCGCGCCGGCTGCTGTGTGGTGCCGATGTCCGGTGGACAAACCGAAAAACAAGTGCAACAAATTATCGACTTCAGGCCGGATGGCATCATGGTCACGCCGTCGTATGCACTGGTGATTGCTGAAGAATTCGAGCGCCTCGGTATCCCGCCTCAGGATATTTCGCTCAAGGTCGGCATCTTTGGTGCCGAGCCCTGGGGTGAAGGCATGCGCGCAGAAATCGAACGACGGCTGGGTATTGATGCCGTCGACATTTACGGACTGACCGAAGTCATTGGCCCCGGCGTCGCCAGCGAATGTGTGGAAACCAAAGACGGCCCGGTGATCTGGGAAGATCATTTCTATCCCGAGATCATTGACCCTGTCACCGGCGAAGTTCTGGAGGACGGTGAAGAAGGCGAGCTGGTGTTCACCTCACTGACCAAAGAAGCCTTTCCGGTCATCCGTTTTCGTACTCGCGATCTGACGCGCCTGCTGCCGCCGACCGCACGTTCGTTCCGCCGCATGGGCAAGATTACGGGTCGCTCGGACGATATGCTGATCATCCGCGGCGTCAATGTCTTCCCGACCCAGATCGAAGAAATGATTTTGCGCGACCCGCGTCTGGGGGGCACTTACCGACTGGTGCTGACCCGCGAGGACCACATGGACAATCTCGAGGTGCGATGCGAACTTCAGCGACCGCACACCGGCATGTCGGAGAGTGATCGCGCGGCTGTCGCCAGTGAGCTGGCACTACGAATCAAATCCAACATCGGCATTTCGACCCGAATCAAGGTGCTGGATACCGACACCATTCCGCGCACCCTGGTGGGGAAAGCCAAACGAGTGCTGGACGAACGGCCGAAGCTGCAATGAGGCAGGCCATCGCGTCAATCAACCTATAACTGAATAAATACACAAATCATTCATTCACCTACTTGCCGATTCTGAAAAAACCATGAAACAAGCCCTTATCTGTGACGCGATTCGCACCCCCATCGGTCGCTACGGCGGTGCATTGAAAGATGTACGCGCTGATGATCTGGGAGCGATGCCGCTGCGCGCGCTGCAGGAGCGCAATCCCACCGTAGACTGGAAAGCGGTCGATGAAGTGATCTTCGGCTGCGCAAATCAGGCCGGTGACGACAATCGCAATGTCGCGCGCATGGCCTTGCTGCTGGCAGGTCTGCCGATCGAGGTACCGGGCGCGACCATCAACCGTCTGTGCGGCTCGGGCATGGATGCGCTGGGCACGGCGGCCCGCGCCATCAAAGCTGGCGAGGCTTCACTGGTGATTGCAGGCGGCGTCGAATCCATGACCCGCGCGCCTTTCGTGATGGGCAAGGCCGACAGCGCGTTTTCACGCAACGCGCAAATCTTCGACACCACCATCGGCTGGCGCTTCATCAATCCGCACATGAAGGCACTGTACGGTGTGGATTCGATGCCTGAGACTGCCGAGAATGTGGCGATCGATTTCAACATCAGTCGGGCCGATCAGGATACGTTTGCAGTCAACAGTCAGAACAAAGCCGCTGCGGCGCAAGCCAATGGTGTGCTCGCTGACGAGATCGTGCCGGTCATCATCCCGCAAAAAAAAGGTGACCCGCTGACGGTGATGAATGATGAACATCCCCGCGCAACCAGTGTCGAAGCACTCGCAAAACTCAAAGGCGTGGTGCGCCCTGATGGCACGATCACCGCCGGGAATGCCTCGGGCGTGAATGATGGCGCATGCGCCCTGCTGCTGGCTGACGCTGATACCGCCGCGAAGTATGGCCTGCAACCGAAAGCACGTGTGGTCGCGATGGCGACTGCCGGCGTGGCACCGCGCGTGATGGGCATCGGCCCGGTACCTGCCGTGCAAAAGGTACTGAAACTGGCCGGCCTGACGCTGGACCAGATGGATGTGATCGAGCTGAACGAAGCCTTCGCCGCGCAAGGTCTGGCGGTACTGCGTCAGCTCGGCATCGCCGACAACGATACGCGCGTGAATCCGAACGGTGGCGCGATCGCACTCGGCCATCCGCTCGGCATGAGCGGTGCGCGACTGGTCACGACAGCGATGTACCAGCTGCACCGCAGCGGTGGCCGTTACGCACTGTGCACGATGTGCATCGGTGTGGGCCAGGGTATTGCGGTCATCATCGAGAAACAATGAACACCAATAAGCACCCGTGAACATCAGATCGCTCTGAGAGGAAACCATGTATACCCAATCATTTACCGTTGGCGATTCAGTCAAGCAGCAACCGCTGCCGATTCATGCCAAAGATGATCCGGCGCAGCTGGCTGCATTCGACGCAAAAATGGACAACGACGGTCGCATTGAGCCGCAAGACTGGATGCCCGAGGCCTATCGCAAAACACTGGTACGCCAGATCAGTCAGCATGCGCACAGCGAAATCGTTGGGATGCTCCCGGAAGGCAACTGGATCTCGCGCGCACCCAGCCTGAAGCGCAAGGCGATCCTGATCGCGAAAGTACAGGATGAAGCAGGTCATGGACTGTATCTGTATTCATCAGCCGAAACTCTGGGCGTGTCACGCGACAAGATGCTGGATGATCTGCACACCGGCCGTGCCAAGTACAGTTCGATCTTCAATTACCCCACGCTGAGCTGGGCCGATGTCGGTGTGATCGGCTGGCTGGTTGATGGTGCAGCGATCATGAACCAGATACCGCTGTGCCGTTGTTCTTACGGCCCGTATGCGCGCGCGATGGTACGCGTGTGCAAGGAAGAGTCATTTCATCAACGTCAGGGCTACGAAGCGCTGCTGGTGATGATGAAAGGCACCGACGAACAAAAGGCCATGGTGCAGGATGCGGTGAACCGCTGGTGGTGGAAATGCCTGGCGATGTTTGGCCCGCCGGACACCGACAGTCCCAACAGCGCGCTCGGCATGCGCTGGGGGATCAAGCGCATCTCCAATGACGACCTGCGCCAGAAATTTGTCGATGCGACCGTGCCGCAAGCGAAAATCCTCGGCGTGACCCTGCCCGATCCCGATCTAAAATGGAACGAGCAACGTGGCCATCACGACTACGGCCCGATTGACTGGAACGAGTTCTGGAACACCGTTAATGGCAACGGCCCCTGCAACAAGGAGCGGCTGGCCACGCGCGTGCAGGCCCATGAAAATGGCGCCTGGGTTCGTGAAGCAGCATTGGCCCATGCTCGCAAACAAACCGAACGCAACACCCGGGAGGCCGCATGAGCACCGCGCTGAAAGAATGGCCCTTGTGGGAAGTGTTCATCCGCTCGAAACAGGGGCTGGAACACAAGCACTGCGGCAGCCTGCATGCGACCGACGCTACACAGGCCTTGCAGATGGCGCGCGATGTCTACACACGGCGCCAGGAAGGCGTGAGCATCTGGGTGGTGCGCTCCGTTGACATCACGGCCAGCAGCCCGGACGACAAGGGTGAGCTGTTCGATCCAGCCGGTGACAAGATTTATCGTCACCCGACCTTCTACGCGATACCGGATGACGTGGGGCACATGTAATGAACGCAAGCTTCGATTACGTGCTGCATCTGGCCGATAACGCGGTCATTCTCGGGCAGCGCAATGCCGAATGGTCCGGCCATGGCCCTATTCTCGAGGAGGACATCGCGATGTCCAACATCACCCTCGACCTGATCGGGCAGGCGCGTTTGCTATATCAGCTGGCAGCGCGCCTTAAAGGCGGCGATGCCACGGAGGACAAGCTCGCTTATTTTCGTGAAGCGCATGAATTCCGCAACTACACGCTGCTGGAGCTGCCGCATCATGCAGCACTGGTTGGCTATGCGAAAGAGCGACTGGATTTCGGTACCACCATCGTTCGTAATTTTCTCTACAGCGCGCTGATGGTGCTGGTGTGGGATGCATTGAAACAATCGGCTGACAAAGACCTCGCGGCAATCGCTGAAAAATCCGTCAAGGAAGTGCGATACCACCTGCAGCACAGCCGTGACTGGCTGGTGAAGCTAGGCGATGGCACGGAAGAATCTCACCAGCGTGCACAGGCATCGCTAAACCACTTGTATCCGTACACCCAGGAGTTCTGGACCGACAGCGCGACTGAAAAAGCAGCGCTGCAAACGGCCGTTGGCGTGGATCTCGCTGCACTTCGACCGACATGGGATCAGATCATCGACGAAGCACTGGCTGAAGCCACGCTGCAAAAGCCTGCAGCCGGCGGCTATGTCACCGAAGGCAAACACGGCATTCACTCTGAACACCTTGGCTTCCTGCTGGCGGAAATGCAAAGTCTTGCGCGCGCCATTCCCGAAGCGACCTGGTGAAGCCGAGCACCATGAGTAACCGTATTGATGATGCATGGGCGGTGCTGGACGAACTGCATGATCCGGAGATTCCTGTCCTGACGCTGCGCGATCTCGGCATCCTGCGCGATATACGCATGGCCGCCGAGGGCGGGCTGGAAGTGGTGATTACACCGACGTACAGCGGATGCCCGGCCATCAGTCAGATCGAAGACGATGTGCGTGCAACGCTGGCGCAGCACAACATCCCTGCGCGGGTACTGACCCAATTGTCGCCGGCCTGGACAACGGACTGGATGAGCGAATCCGGTAAAGAGAAGTTGCGCGAGTACGGCATCGCGCCGCCGCACAGCGTGAAAGAACACGGCAATCTGCTGCACTTCATCGCCCGCCCGCCTTCCGCCGACATCGTGTGCTGCCCGCGCTGCAGTTCGTCACACACAGTCGAGAGTTCGCGCTTCGGCTCCACGGCGTGCAAGGCAATGTACAAGTGCCTCGATTGCAAAGAGCCCTTTGATTATTTCAAGCCTTATTAAAATGAACGGAGTCCTTCCCGATGTCAGCGATTCGCTTCCATTCTCTGCGTATCAAGCGAGTGAGCCCCGAGGCTGCCGGCTCGGTGGCCATTACGTTGGATATTCCAGTAGACCAGCGTGAGGCGTTTGATTTTCAGCCCGGACAGTTCCTGACTTTGCGCGCGAACCTGAACAACACCGATGTGCGACGCAGTTATTCAATCAGCTGCCCGCGCAGTAGGCTGCACAAAGCGGGCGAACTGGAGATTGGCATCCGGCCGGTAGAAGGCGGCTTGTTCTCCAACTGGGCGGCGCAAGAGCTGAAGGCCGGAGACATGCTGGAAGTGATGCCGCCGGATGGTCGGTTTATCGTAAAAAAACTACGCGCGATTCATCGCGTCGGATTTGCGGCAGGTTCCGGCATTACACCGATTCTGTCGATTGCAGCGACGACGCTGGAAGAGCAACCCGGCAGTAAATTCACTGTTGTCTATGGCAACCGGAAAATGTCGAGCGTGATGTTCAATGAGGCACTGCAGGATCTGAAGGATCGCTATCCTGACCGACTGACGCTGATTCACATTCTGTCGCGCCAGTCGCAGGAAGTGCCTTTGCTGCAGGGGCGCATCGATGATCAGAAAATCAACACGCTGATCGATACCCTGCTGCCCGTCAATAGCATGGATGAGGTTTTCATCTGCGGCCCCGAGGCGATGATAGAGACCACCGAAAAAGCACTGCTCGACGCCGGCGTGCCTGCGGACCGTGTGCATACCGAGCGTTTCACGACCGGTACTGCGGTTGCTGCCAAGGTTCAGAGTGATGCCGGTAAACGCACGCACGAGGTCGCTGCGGATAAAGACATTACGATGACCATCATCCTTGATGGCAAAGCGCATGAAGTGCTAATCGGGCCGGACGATCATTTGCTGGATGCGGCGCTCGAAGCG
>JBILCO010000055.1:0-9342 GCA_044353075.1 Burkholderiaceae bacterium | reverse complement strand
GACTTTCCGTTGCGGCGCAGTTGCGCGCTGGCGTGGATGTGGTGACCGACGGTGAACAGCGCCGTGACAGCTATGCCAGTTTTGTCGGCGGCATTCTCGATAACTGCCAGCTGATTCCTCTGACCGATTTACTGCCTCTGGTGGATGATCCGGAAGAATTTGCGCGCGAACTGAGAGCGCTGGATGTGCCCGCGGCCGAGGTCCGGCATCCGGCGGTCTTTGGCCCGCTGGGGCGCAGCAAGCCGCTGGCGGTGCACGAGGTGGATTTTGTCAAAAGCCTGACCAACAAGCCGGTCAAGATCGCCTTGCCCGGGCCTTACCTGCTCACGCGCACGATGTGGCTCGAGTGTGTGTCCGATCGTGCCTATGCCAACCGGGAAACGCTGGCCACCGACATCGTTCGGGTGCTGCGCGAAGAGCTAGCGCACTTGCTGGCCGCCGGGGTTGCTCTGGTTCAGTTCGACGAACCTGTCCTTTCCGAGGTGGTGTATTCCGGGTCGGTGTCGAA
The DNA here is from genome assembly GCA_044353075.1 of Burkholderiaceae bacterium. GTDB lineage: Bacteria > Pseudomonadota > Gammaproteobacteria > Burkholderiales > Burkholderiaceae_D > Pernthalerella. The sequence goes on along the minus strand of JBILCO010000055.1, from coordinate 8,834 downwards.
GCGCAGTTTCATGTGCGGTGCGCTGTCTGAAAAAAACGAAATACCCGCAGAGCTGGGCTTCGCGCGCGAGCTGATCAATGCGGTGGTGGCCGGCTTCCCGAGAGAGCGCATTGCTCTCCATATGTGTCGCGGCAACTGGACGCCTGATGAGAGTGCCGCACTATCCGGCGATTACACGCCCCTGATCGAGACGCTGTCGGGTTTGCAGGTCGGTAGCCTGTTGCTGGAGTTGTGCACGCCGCGCTCGGGTGAGATGGAAATTCTGCGTGCGATCCCGGACGACATACGTATCGGTGTCGGTATCTGCAATCAGAAGCATGCGCACATCGAAAGTCTGGAGGAAGTGCTGAACAAAGGCGAGCGCGCGATTCAGCTCTTTGGAAAAGATCGGGTCTTGTTCACGCCCGACTGCGGATTTGCAACCTTCGCCGACAATCCGCTCGCTTCCGAGCAGATCGCCGAAGAAAAATTAAAAGTCATCGCCGCTGCCAGCAATGTACTGCGACAGCGTCACGGCTTATCCGCGTAAAAAAGTCGCTTCGAGTACCGCTGCCAATCGCAGTATCCGGTTCAGGGTTTGACAAAACGCAGCGTCATCCGGTCCGACTCGCCGATGGCACGATATTTGGGCTTGTCGCTGTCGGCCACGCCCCGCAGATTGGGTGGCAGGTTCCACACGCCACCGGGGTGGTCTTTTGTATCCAGTGGGTTGCTGTTGACCTCGGTGCTTCGGTCGAGCCTGAAGCCCGCTGCGGTCGCTACCTCGATCACGAATTGCTCAGTCATGTAACCGGATTCGATTTGTTTGGCCAGGGGAGTATCGGGCTTTGCGCGATGCTCCACCACGCCGAGTACACCGCCCGGTTTCAGCGCCTGATAAAAGCCACTGAACATGGCCTGCGTGTGACCTGCTTTGGCCCAGTTGTGCACATTCCGAAAGGTCAGCACCATGTCCACCGAAGCTTCGGGTGCAAAGACGGGTGCGGCAGCGTCATAGCTGTTGATGACTGGTCTGCCGTACAGCTCGGGCGACGCCGTCAGCATCTCTCGATAAGCGGCATCGCGGCGCTTCATCGCTTCGGGCATCTCATTCTTCAGCGCGGGCACGGCAGCGTAAAACTGTCCCTGTTTTTTTACCAGTGGCGCAATGACCTCGGTATACCAACCGTTTGCAGGAGAAATTTCCACGACGGCCATGTCAGGGCGCAGCCCGAAGAATTGCAGCGTCTCTTTCGGATGGCGGTATTTGTCGCGAGCGCGGTTTTCATCGGAACGGTGCGGTGCCTGTATCACCGCATCCAGCAAGACCCCGACATCATGCGCTCTGGCAGGAACGATACTGCCGGGGCTGATACCGAGGGCCGCCGTCAGCATCACGGTTCGCCACAACCATCCCAGGCTTGTCTTTTTACTCATGATCGAGCCTCCGTTTCGGTAAAGTCTTTAGTGTGCCAGATTACATGCGGGGAGATAGCCTGCAGTATCTGTAGCGACCGACGCCGGGTCGTTCATACCATGCCAGCCAGGCCGCCTTCTGCGACAATACGCCCGGTTGACTGCCATCGTTCGCGCGCATCATGAAAAAATGGATTTGTCTGTGCCTCTGTCTGAGTGCTGTGCCTGCCTTGGCCAACAGCTGGGTTCGCTATGCACAAAACGATGATGCCTTTCGCTATTACGACAAACTCCGTATGGTCAATATGAGCGGTACAGCGTATATCTGGGATATGCAGGACCTTAAAAACCCTGCGACGGATACATCAGGTCAGTCGTATCGCTCGGTGCTGTACCCGACGGAATTCAGCTGTCGTAAACACCTGCGTCGTGTACTCAGCACACACAAAATGTCGGGCGGCATGGGTGAAGGATTCCTGGTCAGCGAGCAGACTGTCGTCGGCCAGTGGCTGGAGGTCATGCCGGATACGCCTGACGATGAACTCATGAAAGCCGTCTGCAATAGCCAGTAAATTTTTCTTATGAATTGATTTTTTTATGACCGCCTACCCACTTACCTCGCTGATCACGCTCCTCGTCGTCCTCCTGATGTTCATCACGTCTGTCATCGTTGGCAAGGCGCGGGTGAAATATGAAATCAAGGCTCCCGCCGCTTCCGGCCATGAGATGTTTGACCGGGCGTATCGCGTGCAAATGAATACGCTTGAGGCAGCAGCATTCATGCTGCCGTCGCTCTGGATTTACGCGATCTTTAATGGCGAGATCGGTGCATTTGTGATGGGCATCATCTGGCTCCTGGGTCGTGCCTGGTATGCGCAAGCGTATCTGGCCGATCCTGTGCGGCGTGGCATGGGCTTCGGGATCGCTTTTGTGGCGCTGGCCGGCTTGTGGTTCGGCGCATTGGTTGGTCTGGCAATGCGCGGCGCGTCGCTGGTCTGATCAGCCGCGCCCGACATAGGGCATGGTCGTGGCCATGATGGTCATGAACAGGATATTGCTCTCCAGCGGCAGGTTGGCGATCTGCACCACCGCCTGTCCCACGTGGTCGACATGCATCGTCGGTTCTGCTTTGAGTGTTCCATCGGCCTGAATCACGCCTGTACTGATGACCTGGGTCATTTCAGTCGCCGCATTGCCAATATCGATCTGGCTGCAGGCGATCCGGTCGGCACGACCGTCGAGTGCAATCGATTTCGTCAGACCGGTGATGGCGTGCTTGGTGGCGGTGTAGGGCGCCGAGAAAGGGCGCGGGGTGTTCGCGGAAATCGAGCCATTGTTGATGATTCGCCCACCCTTGGGCGATTGCGATTTCATCATGCGCATCGCTTCCTGCGCACATAAAAAAGAACCGGTCAGGTTGGCGTTCACCACATTCATCCACTGCGCATAGCTGAGTTCTTCCATCGGTACCGGCGGCGAGGCGGTGCCCGCATTATTGAAGAGCACATCAAGGCGGCCGAATTTTTCTTTCAGGCGGGCGAACAGCTGCTTCACGCTATCGGGATCGCCGACATCGGAGGCCACCGCCAGCGTATTGATTTGAGTGCCGCCGATATCCTTCAGTGCGGCCTCGAGCTTGTCGATAGTGCGGCCGGTAATAACGACCTGATAGCCGGCCTGCAGTAAGGCTTTTGCTGCGGCTTTGCCGATACCGGTGCCACCGCCGGTAACCAGTGCGACACGTTGATGATCCATGAGCTTGCCTCTGATGTGTTGTTGTGCGTGTTGTGCGGCCGATCTTGTTGGACGCGACCGGTTCGAATGTCTTCATCGCTGCTGCATCGATCTTATCATCCGGGACTCGGGCAGTCGGCGGCGAGTCGTCCGCCATTTCTCTGTTACCTTCTGCACCGGGCTGTCATTTCATCGTCTTAAAAACTGAATAATCAATAATAAAACTATGAGCGCTGCTATCAATCGCCAAGTCATTCTGTCCAGCCGTCCCGAGGGTATCCCCCAGGCCGAACACTTCCGTATCGTGCAAACCGAGGTGCCGCGACCGGCGCCGGGTCAGGTGCTGATTCGCAATCACTTTCTCGCTGTCGAGCCTGCTATGCGTGGCTGGGTGAATGCGGTGGCTAATTATTCACAACCGGTGGCCATCGGTGACGTGATGCGCTCTTTTGCGGCGGGTGAAATCATCGAATCGCAAGATCCGCAATGGCCAGTCGGCACCCGGGTGACGGGCATGTTTGGCTGGCAGGATTATGCGGCGGTCGATGCGAGCGTGATTGATTATCGCGTTGATCAGGCCGACTTGCCCTTATCCACCTCGCTGGGCGTGCTGGGTATTAACGGCATCACCGCCCACTACGGGCTGATGCGTATTGGCGAACCGCGCTCCGGCGAGACGGTGCTCGTTTCCACGGGGGCCGGCGCGGTCGGTTCCTGCGTGGGTCAGATCGCACGTATTCAGGGCTGTCGCACCGTCGCGATCACCGGTGGCGAGCGTAAACAGCGTTTGTGTATCGATCGTTTTCAGTACGACAGTGCAATCGATTACAAACGTAATGATTTCACGGAGCAGTTGGCCGCTGCTTGCCCGAAGGGTGTGGACGTCTATTTCGACAATACCTCCGGCGGTATCAGCGATGCGGTGATGGCGCATCTGAATGTCGGAGCGCGCGTCATTATTTGCGGCACGGCCTCCATCGCTAACTGGAATCCCGTGCCGCTTGGCCCGCGTGTGGAGAGGACCTTGCTGGTCAAACGGGCGCGCATGCAGGGTTTTGTCATTCTCGATCACCGGGATCATTACGCGGCCGCACGGGTGGATCTGGCTGACTGGGTCCGGCAGGGACTGATTCAGTATGAGGAAGACATCCTGGACGGTATTGAATACGCGCCGGACGCGATTGCCGGGCTCTACCGGGGTGATAATCTCGGCCGTCGGCTGATTCGCGTTATCGACTGAATGGGTCTTGCCGATTCAATAAGCCCTGAAGCCTAGGGTTTGTCAGGGTTTTTCACGAAAGTCATCGCTTCGCCAAAAATAGTTCAGAAAATCTGAACTTATAGTAAAGAAATATTTATTTTTCCTTACTTGAACTCATCAGTACAGTTAGCGCCCAGATGGTATAAATTGCGCCATGGCGACTTGCCGCGAACTGGCGGCGGGATCCCTTTGCTTTACTTTGAGCAAGTCCTGCAGTGTGTCTGCTGATGGGGCTATTTCAGACCCCTAACATTTACAAGTATCGAAAGGGCGACACAGATCGCCCGTGAAACTCCAAAATTTATCAATTCCAGGAGATCGAGATGGCTGGTCGTAACTTTTTGTTTGTACCCGGTCCTACCAACGTGCCCGATCGCGTGTTGCGCGCGATGATGGTGTCGATGGAAGACCATCGTTCGCCAGCGTTTCCGACGCTGACCCGCACCATTTTGCCGGGTCTGAAAAAAGTGTTCCGCACTGAACGTGGCACGCCTTTTGTGTTTCCTTCGTCCGGCACCGGTTGCTGGGAAGCCGCAATCGCCAACACACTCTCGCCCGGTGACAAAGTACTCGCCGCGCGTTTTGGTCAGTTCAGTCATCTGTGGATTGCGATGTGCGAAAAATTCGGACTCGATGTGCAGATTGTCGATGCTGACTGGGGTACCGGTGTGCCGCTGGAGCAGTACGCCGAGATTCTGCGCAAAGATACCCAGCATCAGATCAAGGCCGTACTGGCCTGCCACAACGAAACCGCCACGGGCGTGACGTCCGATATCGGCGCCGTTCGACAAGTCCTCAATGATGCAAAACATCCGGCACTGCTGTTTGTCGATGCGGTGTCTTCGCTGGGCTCCATCGATTTCCGCTTTGATGACTGGGGCGTTGACATGGCGGTGTCCGGTTCGCAAAAGGGCCTGATGCTGCCCGCTGGTCTGGGCATTCTGTGCGCAAGCCAGAAAGCGCTCGACATGCACGCACAAGCTAAACTGCCGCGCGCTTATTTTGATTTGCAGGACATGCTGGCCTCGAACCAGACCGGCTACTTTCCTTACACACCGGCGCTGTCGCTGATGTATGGTCTGATCGAATCACTGAAGATGATCGAAGAAGAAGGTCTGGATAACATCATCGCTCGTCATCACTACCTCGCCGAAGGCGCTCGCGCCGCGATCACGCAAGGTTGGGGCATGAAGCTGTGCGCGACTGACCCCAAGTGGTACTCCGACACTGTGTCGGCCGTCATGGTCCCCGAAGGCTTTAATGGCGCTGATGTGATTGCGCGCGCCTACAAGCGTTACAACGTGTCGCTGGGTGCCGGTCTGTCCAAAGTCGCAGGCAAGCTGTTCCGTATCGGTCACCTCGGTGACATGAATGAAGTCCATCTGATGTCGGGCATTGCCGGCGCCGAAATGGCCATGCTGGATTGCGGCATCAAAGTGCAGCCGGGCAGTGGCGTGGGTGCAGCCAGCGAGTACTGGCGCAAGCATCGCGCACCGGCCGGACTCGACCAATACGCGCAAGAGCAGGTGGTGTTGCAGAAAGCGGCCTGATCTGCTGGCTTCTGATGGTGCTTTGCCGGGGTTCCTTGCTGTTGCAGGCATTGGAACCCCGGAGTGATTCTCAAGAAAATCGGTAACCCGACCCGTCGCCCTGACAGGGTCGTGTGTTTTGGAAGTCCTCCGCCGCGCTTTGCGCTGAGCCCCTCTCGTCCGAACGAAACTCCTGTACAAGTACACAACACGCCCTGGCGCTGTCCCGCTTCACTTGCCTTACTGATCAACGCCGGTTGGTGGGTGAACACGGCTTGCTTTCATCTTCAAACAGCGCAATGGTCTGCCATACCCGCGCATCATAGGGTCATCTTGTCTTTGAGAATGTGATTACAACGTTATTTAATTTGCAATTTTGAATGACGCACAGGATTATCTCTGCGTATTTTTGCATTGCCGAAAATTCCTTGTCGACGATTTATATTTTGCACAGCAAGGCCCACGGTGCGTTGCCGCAAAAAATGTTTTGGCTCGGTTAACTGGTTATTTTCTACATATATTTTTTTAAATCCACACAATTTTAAAGGGCTTTATCACTTGAATTTAGCTAGGTTTCCTGTACATTCACTACAGTTTCATTTGATCGCAAAAGCAGGAAAGTGTTTTGCAATCCTTTGATTCTCATGTGTCCAATTCGACGCATGGATGTTTTAAATTTGGGAAACGCCAGCGGCGAAGAAACGCGCAATGCAAGGTTGCCCCACAACTCAATCAGGAGACGAAATGAAAAAAGCCGTCGTATCTTATCTTCCAACTGCGTTGGCTCTCGCAGGTTTGCTTGCGGCAGGCTCAGCTTCCGCAGTGAAGGTCCAAACAGAGAATTTCCAACAGGCAGAATCACCATGGGACATGGCCTTCCTCAAGGATGGCACGATGTTCTTCACTGAAAAGTGCAAAGGTCTGTCGGTAAGAACGTCATCAGGCAAGGTGAACCAGCTGCTCGGCGTTGGTGGATCAAGCGGATTCTCCCAGACCAAGGATGATCTGTTCTGTGATGGACAGGCAGGCGTTCAGGGTGTCGCGGTTGATCCCGACTTCGATTCGAACCGCTATGTTTACCTCTACTCCAGCTCGAAAGGTGCTAACCGCACGTACGGCGGATACAACAACATCGTGATGCGCATGAAAGTGGGTTCGTCGATGTCCGACGTTTCCGACATCGTGGAAATCATCAATGACCTCGGCTACAAGCCAATGAAGTCGAACCACCCGTTCGGTGGCCCTGGCGCGCACAACGGCGGCCGTATCCGTTTCAGCCCTGCTGACGGCTATCTGTATGTCGCCATTGGTGACAACCACAACGGTGCTGGCCCACAAAGCCCAACCGAACTGCGCGGCAAGATCCTTCGCGTTGACCGCGATGGTAAAGCTGCACCAGGCAACAAGCCACCAAAAGGTTTCGATGCACGTGTCTTCACCTACGGCCATCGTAATCCGCAGGGCATCTCCTTCCGTCCTGGCACCAACGAGCCGTATGTATCAGAGAACGGCCCATGGCACAGCGACGAAGTCACCAAGCTGGTCAACGGCGGCAACGGCGGCTGGGATCCACGTGACAACGTGAATGGTCGTCCAGCCTGTCCAGATGGCTACTGCGGTTACTCGCCTAACCAGATGGGCGCACTGCCTCCTAAAGAGCGTGCAGCGTTCATGCCTATGACTGACCTGAAGGCCTACCCGAACGCAATGAAACCCGCATGGAACAACAATGGTTTGTCCCAGGGTATGTGCGGCAGCGTCTGGCTGACTGGCAAGCAGTGGAAGAACTGGGAAGGCCGTCTGGCAGTGGGTTACGCTGGTATCGGTATCCACGGCACGCCAACGGGCAACCGTATCGACATCCTCGACATCTCCAAGGATGGCAAGTCGGCTAAGCGTGAAGAACTGCTCTGGCCAACATTTGCAGGTCGTTTCCGTCACCTGTCGCTCGACCACCAGGGCAACCTGTATGTGGCCGACGAGGCTAGCGGTATGATCTACAAGGTTACGCCAGCGAACTAAGTCGCGGTAATCCAGAAACGCGCTGCCGCGAGGCAGCGCGTTTTTTGTGGGTAGATACATATCGCTGATGCTGAATCAGCAAATCTCCGTGGTCCTTCAGTAGCTCTGATTCGGCGACAGAATGCCCAGAGAGCAAGTGGACTGAATTTTTAACTGACCCACAAGGTGGGAGGCAATTGATGCAACGTCTTAGCGCACTACTTCTTTTTATGTCATTGGCCTGTTCCGCGAAAGTCGCGCTCGCCGATAACGAACAACTCAAAACTTTGCTTCAGCGTAACAACTGTAGCGCTTGCCATATGATCGACAAGCGCAAGTATGGTCCAACGCTCAAAGAAGTCGCCGCCAAGTACGCCGGTGATGCTTCTGCCGTCGATAAGCTGGCCGCGAAGATCAAGGCCGGTGGTACCGGTGTGTGGGGTGAGGACATCATGCCCCCGCAGTCGATCTCGAAGGCCGATGCAAAGACCGTTGCAGAGCTCATACTCGCGCTCGAATAAGCTTTAGTGTCGTCGGCCCGACGGTACTGGCAGACGAGATCTCTGGATGTTTGCAGTCAGACGCGCTGCCCGCAAGGGTGGCGCGTTTTTTTTAAAAGCGCGTTTTCTTCAAAAAAAAGTGGTTGTGCCAGCCGGCACAACCACCAATGCGTCAGCGTATTGACGCGTATCGAACACGCTTGTCACGCTGTGAGTTCTCGAACAACCGGGGGGAGGCCGAAATCGTCAGTGCGGTATCAGTGTCATTGATGCCGTCAGTAATGTAAATGGGAAGAATTCCCAACATTCATCACCTTCAGTCCATTGTTACGGCCTTTGCATTTCAGCGCCCGCTTGCCTTTCTTCTGTGTCCTTTTGAACGTAGGGAATATTTCCTAGTGACAAAAATGTCAT
>JBILCO010000331.1:0-2519 GCA_044353075.1 Burkholderiaceae bacterium | reverse complement strand
ATTTTGCTTCTCAGGGCGTACCCGCTCATCAGGTGCTCAAAGACGCGCTGGCGATTACCCGATCCGATCTGCCGCATGATTTTGCGAAAGACGGACCGCACATTATCACTGGACCGGTTGCCATTGAGGGTGCCGAACCCGGCGACGTCCTGAAGGTCGATATTTTGTCGGTGGTGCCGCGCGTGGGTTATGGGGTGATCTCCAACCGTCATGGCAAGGGCGCGCTGCCGGGAGAATTCCCCGAAGGGCCCAAACCGGAGCCAGACGCTGGTGCGCATGCGCCGGAAAAGTTTCATAACGTATCAGTGTTCACCCCGATACGTCGTAACCGCGCCGGACAGTGGGAAGCGGTGATGAAAAACAGCCGGGGCGAAACCATCACCTTTCCTACCGCACCTTTCATGGGTGTGATGGGTGTCGCTCCGGCGACGGATCAACCGGTTCATTCAGTGCCGCCCGGTGTCCATGGCGGTAATATCGATGTAAAAGATCTTGGTGCTGGCACCACCGTGTATTTGCCGGTGTTTGTGCCGGGTGCGAATTTCTACACCGGTGATCCGCATATGGCGCAGGCCAACGGCGAGGTGGCACTCACCGCGCTGGAGCATTCGATGCGCGCAAGCTTTCGGTTTACGCTCCTGAAGAAAGGTGATCCGCGGATTCCATCGGCCAGCGGTTCACTGGAAAAGCCGTTAGGCGAAACACCGCGTTATTGGGTCGCGATCGGCTTGAATCCTGATTTGGATGAGGCAATGAAAGATGCGGTCAGAGAAGCGATTCGCTTTTTGTCCGAGGTGATGGGTATGGATCGTTCTGTTGCCTATGCCTATTTGTCTGCCGCCACCGATTTCAATGTGTCGCAGGTGGTGGATCGTACCAAGGGCATTCACGCGTTGATACGCAAATCCGATTTCAGGCGGGTGAAATCCACTCTCAAGCCCTGAGCAAAGATCAGCCAGGTGTCAGCGTGCCCTCCAAAGGGGGGCAAGGGTCTGTGCTGCTGCGTCGCCTGCTGACCCTGGTCGTTGCGTCGGTGGCGCTTACTTCCCGATACAAAAACGGCTGAAAATCACGCCCAGTAAATCATCCGACGTAAAAGCCCCGGTGATGCTGTTCAGTCGCTCTTGGGCGAGGCGCAGTTCTTCGGCAAACAGATCCAGAGCGCTGTCGCGTTGCGCGGCAAGTTCGGCGGCCGTTTGTAAATGCGTTTGCGCTGCACGCAGGGCAATCAGATGGCGTTCGCGGGCGAGGTACAGCGATTCGCCGGTTTGCTGCCAGCCTGCGATACGCAGCAATTCCTTGCGCAGCAAATCCATACCCATGCGCTCGGCGGCTGACAGATAGATGTGCGCGCCATCGTCTTGCTGATCAATGCCGGGCTTGTGTCCGGAGAGATCGATCTTGTTCCAGATACGCAGCAGCGGAATCTGATCGGGCAGTCGCGCAACGATTTCCTCATCGGCGCGTGTCGGGCCGCGACTCGCATCCAGAATGTGCAGGATCACATCGGCTTGTTCGACTGCGCTCCAGGTGCGCGAGATGCCAATCCGCTCGACCTCACCATCGGCATCGGCTTCATCGCGTATGCCGGCGGTGTCGATGATGTTGATCGGTATGCCTTCGACATGAATCGTTTCGGTGATCTTGTCCCGTGTGGTGCCAGCGATCGGTGTGACGATGGCGACATCATTACCGGCAAGCGCATTGAGCAATGAGCTTTTGCCGACATTCGGTTGTCCGGCCAGCACGACCTTGAGACCATTACGCAGTAAAGCGCCCTGTCCGGCCTGCGCCAACACGCCGTCAAGCGTCTCGCGCAGACGCTGCAGCTGGCCGAGGGCATTCGATTTTTCAAGAAATTCGATTTCTTCTTCCGGAAAATCCAGTGTCGCCTCAACCAGCGTGCGCAATTGAATGACCTGTCCGACCAGTTGTTCAATTTGTTTTGAAAATGCGCCGGACAGCGACTGACTGGCCAGCCGCGCTGCGGCTTCAGTCGACGCATCAATCAGGTCGGCCACCGCCTCGGCCTGCGCGAGATCGAGTTTGTCATTCAGAAAAGCGCGGTGCGTAAATTCGCCCGGGTGCGCTAGGCGCAGACCGATGTCCGCGCCGGCTTCGAGGCAGCGATTGAGCAGCATTTGCATCACGACCGGACCACCGTGACCCTGCAGTTCCAGCACGTCTTCGCCGGTGTAGGAGTGCGGGGCATTGAAATAAATAGCGAGACCGCGATCGATCACGCTGCCATCGGCCTGGATGAAATCCAGGTACGTCGCTTGCCGCGGACTGAGCTCGCGCCCTTTGTCGAGACGGCAGACCGCATGCACGAGCGGCCCCAGCTGTTTGCCTGAAATGCGAACCACGCCGATACCACCGCGACCGGGTGCAGTGGCAATAGCGGCAATGGGTGAGGTGTCAGAGAGCATGGCGAAAGTGTATCCGGAATAAAAAAAGTCCGTGACCAGCAGGCGACGGACTTTTTTGGAAAAACAAAGCGATCAGACTTTACCTTGTTC
>JBILCO010000329.1:0-2541 GCA_044353075.1 Burkholderiaceae bacterium | reverse complement strand
TACAACAGTTCTGACCAGTGCTGCCGGGGGCAGTGCTATCGCTATCGCTGCAGCGATCAACAAAATTTCGGGTCACACTGGCGTGACCGCGGCGGCTTACGGCGCTGTAATGGCGGGTAATACGGCTTCGCTGGTGACCACTGCGGGTACCGAATCAATCTTCATCAACGGTAAAGAATTTGAAATTGACATGTCGGTCGCCACCACCTCGGGTGAGCGTGTTGACCAGATTGTCCGATTGGTCAATGTCGAAGAGGGTCAGACAGGCGTTAAAGCAGAAAAAACGGTCGAAGGCGCTTTGAAGCTGACGACGATTGATGGCCGTAATCTTTCGGTCTGGTACGAAACTGGTTCAGATCCAAGAGATTTTGGATTGGGCGTTGACGGCGCTACGGCGGTCGACGGACTCTCGGAAATTACCGGTGCCGCAGCCGATAGTACGGGTGCTGCCACTATCTACGGTAAGGTGACACTAACGTCGGCCAAGGAATTCACGATTGAGCCAGGCGTCAATGGTTACAAGGAAGAGTCGAATTTCAGCGCACTTGGGTTTTTGGAAGGCAGTTTCGGTGGCGTTGTTCGCGATGCTGACGGCAAAATGTCCCCTCCTCGGACCGGCCGTCTTGCCTTTCAGGTGGGCGCGAGTGCTGGTCAGCTCATTACGATTGATTTGGCAGATTTCGGTAAGCGCGGTCCGATTACCAGTTCAATTACGGGTGATGTCGATGATCCGCTCACCATCACGGAGTCGGCTAATCTGACCAAGACGAATGTGACTTCGGGTCTGCAAAGCCTGTACATCAACAGCGTTGAGGTTAAGGTCCTTTTTGGTAATGACACACCGGAGCAGCGCCGCATTAAGGTCGCCGCTGCCATCAACGATATGCGTACGGAGCATGGCGTTCAGGCCAGTGACAATGGTTATGGGCTGACGCTGACCACGATCGATGGTCGTAACTTGTCTGTCTGGTTTGACAGTAACAAGGTGGGTAATGCTGAAGAATTTGGCCTTGGTGGCGCCAATGGAGTGACCGGTGAGCCTGGCGCGACCGCGACCTTTGGTAATGCCAAAGTCATTTATCCTGCCAGTAATCATATCCGTTCCGGCGAGGCTGCCACCGAGGTCCTGCAAAAACTGGATCTCGCCATGGACAAGGTCAATGCTAATCGCGCGAATATGGGCGCGGTTATGAACCGACTTCAGTACGCGATGGACAATTTAAGGAATGTGTCGATGAATTCGTCGGCATCCCGTAGCCAGATCGAAGACGCTGACTACGCAGCTGCATCAACGGAGCTAGCCAAGTCCCAGATCATGCAACAAGCGGCAACCTCGGTGCTTGCGCAAGCAAACATGAGTCAACAAACCGTTCTCAAACTCCTCGGCTAATCCCCCTGGAGTGACGCTGGCCGGGCCACAAGCTCGGCCAGTATGAGCCTGCCTCGTTAGGCTGCTGGCGACCTTGTGTTTCTGACGTACAGATCGTACTGATCAGGAAGCGCATCTTGTTGGCGACCTAACCAGGCAGGCTCATCGTCCGCTGTACTGTGCCAAAATACAGTCTGCAGGGCCGTGTGATCTGAGGTTGGTATGGACAAAAACAACAAGCGCAGCCGCGTCGTATTTCGGCTGCTTCGCATTTCGCTGATTGCTGTCAGTTTGTTGCTGGTGACACTGGTGCTCCATCCCGAGCGCTTTCTGCCACCGGACATGACCCTGGGCGAGTTTTTTCAGGCGATGCTCGGTGTCCTGATGCTGTCCGGGATTTTCGCTGCGGCGGGTTTTCGCGCCTGGAATGACTACCAGAAGAAAAAACGTAATAAAAAATGAACACCCCCAAGCTCACCGACCAGGAAGAGGCGCCCAACTGCTGGCAGTGTCGTCACTTTGCCGTGAGCTGGGACCCCAAGATGCCTTACTCCTGCCGGCTGATGGGCTTCAAAAGCCGTATCCTTCCGGCCATCGAAGTGCTGCGTGCCGACGGCCAGCGCTGTCAGGGTTTCATGCGCAAACCAGCAGCCGCTACCGGCTGCAGCGAATCACCTTCAGCCTCCACCGTACGCAAGCTCGCATGAAAACCATTGCCAGCCTGTGGGTCTTGCTGGCACTGCTCATCAGTAGTGCAGCACGGGCCGACATCGGCGCGGCGATGAAAGCCATTGAGCGCGGCCACTACGCGACCGCCGAACGTGCCTTGCGCAAAGCGGCTGAGAAGGGCGATCTGCGTGCACAAAACAATCTCGGTTATTTGTATGAACACGGCCTCGGTGTTGCGCAGAGTGACGCAGAGGCACTCAGCTGGTACAGCCGTGCTGCCGAAGCCGGCTTGCCCGAGGCGCAGCACAACCTCGCCACCCTCTATCATCATGGTCGTGGTATCTCGCGCAATCATGATGCGGCGTACAAGTGGTTCACGTCCGCAGCCAATGCCGGTTACACCGAAGCTGAATACATGCTGGGCGAGTCCTATCGTGCGGCGTTGGGCGTAAAAAAAGATGGTGCGGTCGCGCTGTCCTGGTATCTGAAAGCAGCCCGTAAAG
>JBILCO010000328.1:0-2558 GCA_044353075.1 Burkholderiaceae bacterium | reverse complement strand
CATTATCGACATGGTGGCTGGCGATTACGTGAATCGCGAGATCGCCTGTCTGGCCGATGATGGCCGAGTAGTGATCATCGCTTTGCTGGGCGGTGCCAAAGGCGAAGTCAATTTTGGCGAAATCTTGCGACGGCGGCTCACGATCACGGGATCGACGCTTCGGCCGCGGCCCGTCGCGTTCAAGCAGGAAGTCGCACAGCACCTGCAACAGCGTATCTGGCCCTTGCTGGAAGCAGGCACGATCAAACCGGTGATTTACCAGACTTTCCCGCTGGCTCAGGCGGCTCAAGCGCATGCGCTGATGGAAACGAGTACGCATGTGGGAAAAATCATGCTGCAGGTTATCTGACGCTGGTTTGACCGGCTTTCAGGCCGCAGGATAGAATCACGGGTTTTTCATGACACAGGCAGCCATGCGGCGCAAACTTATTGCCGGCAACTGGAAGATGAACGGCAGCGTTGCTACTAACGCGGTGCTGCTCGACGGTGTTTGCGCCGGTGCGAGCGGGCTGGCGGCCGATCTTGCCGTTTGTGTACCCGCGCCGTATCTGGCACAGGTCCAGGCGGCACTTGCCGGTTCTTCGATTGCGTGGGGAGCTCAGGATCTGTCGTTGCATGCGGCAGGCGCCTACACTGGCGAAGTGTCGGGTGCGATGCTGCGTGATTTTGGTTGTCAGTTCGTTATCGTCGGACACTCCGAACGGCGGAGCTTGCATGGCGAGACCGATGCCATTGTCGTCGGCAAGACGCTGCGGGCGTTGTCATTCGGACTCACGCCGATCGTGTGTGTGGGCGAAACGCTGGAAGAACGTGAGGCGGGTCAAACCGAGCAGATCGTCTCGACCCAGCTGAGCGCTGTCCTGGCTGCTGTGGATGCGGTGGGGAAGATCGTCGTTGCCTACGAGCCTGTATGGGCGATCGGCACTGGCAAAACAGCGACGCCCGAGATGGCGCAGCAGGTGCATGCGCAACTACGTGCCTTGTTGCTCAAAGCGGATCCGGCAGCAGGCGCCGGGGTTCGGCTGCTCTATGGTGGCAGCATGAAGCCTGACAATGCACGCGACCTGCTCGGCATGGCTGATATCGATGGTGGGCTGATCGGTGGTGCTGCGCTGAAGGCCGAGGATTTTCTTGCGATCGCTCGATCGGTGTGAACATTCCGGTGATTGCGCACTCCAATGCGCTGCAGTTTAAAAAAGAGCAACAAATTATTATTGAAATGGAAAATCCTTCAACATGAATAACTTACTCGCGATAATCATCGTCATTCAGGTCGTTACGGCGCTGATGATCATTGGACTGGTGCTGCTTCAGCACGGCAAGGGTGCCGACATGGGGGCTGCTTTCGGTTCGGGTGCATCCGGCAGCTTGTTCGGTGCCAGCGGTTCTTCTAATTTCCTCTCTCGGTTTACCGGTATCGCTGCCGCCGTATTTTTTGCGGCGACACTGGCGCTGAGTTACATCGGCAGCAGACCGGCGAGCAGCTCGGGCGCAGGCGTGATGGATCAGATAACAACGCCGGCGAAACCCGCCACGACGGTTCCTGGCACTTCTGGACCCTCAAACACCCAGAATAAGGCGAGCGAGATCCCGAAATAATGTTTTGGTAATCAATGCTGTCAAATCTGCATTGAGATCGGACATCAAAGCGGGTTAAAATGCTGTGCTTTTGCCGACGTGGTGAAATTGGTAGACACGCTATCTTGAGGGGGTAGTGGCGCAAGCTGTGCGAGTTCGAGTCTCGCCGTCGGCACCAGTCAAAACAGGAACAGGAATCGCTGTGATTCCGAGCAGGCCAGCAGGGGATCCCCGAGCTGGCTTTTTGCTGAAATGGCAAGCCTGTCGTTATGGCTAAAAATTGATTTGTTATAAACACAATCATCGCTTTGAACTGAGGAAATCGTGAACCTCGAAAATTACCTTCCAATACTGCTCTTTATCGGAGTCGGTATTGCAGTGGGTGTAGCGCCCCAGATACTGGGCCGCCTGTTGGGACCCCATCAGCCCGACGCAGAAAAAACCTCCGCTTATGAATGCGGCTTTGAAGCTTTCGAAGACGCGCGCATGAAATTCGACGTGCGTTACTACCTTGTTGCGATACTTTTCATTCTTTTTGACCTGGAAGTGGCCTTCCTGGTGCCTTGGGCTGTCGCGATGTCGGACATTGGCATGCTCGGGTTCTGGGCCATGATGATTTTTCTGGGTGTACTGGTCGTTGGCCTGATTTTCGAATGGAAAAAAGGCGCACTGGATTGGGAATAGACGATGGCGATTGACGGACTCATGAATGAAGGTTTTGTCACCACGACGGCCGACAAGCTGATTAACTGGACGCGCACCGGTTCGATGTGGCCGATGACGTTTGGTCTGGCTTGCTGCGCGGTGGAGATGATGCACGCGGGTGCGTCCCGTTACGACCTGGATCGTTTTGGCGTCGTGTTCCGACCATCGCCACGGCAGTCGGACGTGATGATCGTTGCCGGAACACTCTGCAACAAAATGGCGCCCGCGCTGCGCAAAGTCTATGACCAGATGGCTGAGCCGCGGTGGGTCATTTC
>JBILCO010000327.1:0-2570 GCA_044353075.1 Burkholderiaceae bacterium | reverse complement strand
TGATCAATGCATCGATACGCGCAGGCGCACGTCGTTTTCATTTGCTGGGCGGGCAGTTTTCAACCAAGCGTCATGCGCTGGGGTACCGGCAGACGCTCTACGAGGTCCGACTGTATCGGTCCCGACTTGGGATGCTGCGAGATACGTTCGGTCTGTTAAGACTAACCCGAGACGCCGCTGTTTATCGTCTGCGCACGCTACTGGAGGAGGCACGCATGCAGCCGCAACGCGGGCCGATCACGCGTATCGTTTTACATCTGCCACAAGCATTCCGAACGATGCGCCGCTGTTTGCGCAGTCAATTTTTTCCGCCCGTTTGAGATGATGGTTCAACGGGGTTCCGATGCGACCAGCAAGCTGCAGCGCAATTTTTCCACCAGCAGCGTATCGGTGCTGCCGCGCCACCAGCGCAGTGCGAGCGGTTTTTGACGCGAATGACCAACGATCACCAGATCAACCTGTAACTGGCGCGCCAGCTCTTCAATCACGGTCACGGGCTCACCGACCTCGAGATGACGCTCAACACTCAAACCACCGGCCGTGAGCAGCGTCGCACCGGTTTCCAGTTCTTTCTCCATTTTTTCGCGCTCCGCTATGAGCCCCTCTTCGACACTGAGCACGGCAGCAGCGGCAAATTCTCCGACCAGAAGATAAGGCGGCGGGCTGACCACCACCAGCAAATGCACCCGAGCCGACGGCGGTGGCGAGAGCCGCAGACATTCCTGCAAAGCCAGCCGGCTTTCGGGGCTGCCGTTGTAAGCAACCAGAATATTCTGATACATGGCGTCTCCCACAGTTATTGTGTGTAACGGTCAGCGATGAAGAGGTTTTTTGTCAGAGCCTCGACCGGATCAGAGTCCGGCAGGAACGTGTCCGGGCTTTTGTAAGCTACACCAAGTCACTCCGCTGGGCAATTACGTGTTCGCCCGGGAATTTGTGCACAGTTTCAGTGGACAGCTTTGTGGATAAGTCCATTGGTTATTGCTCAAATGATTGATTTGTATTGATTTTCTTCAGTTGATCGCGATCAGGTCAATCGGTGGATATCAGCGGGACCGGCGAAAAAAAACCCGACGAGACTCGGGGTCTGTCGGGTTAAACCCATCCTTATTGGAAGGCTGGAGGAGACGGTTGAACTATATCAATCGCCTAACCGTGGGTCTGCTTTTGATTAGTGATGCCAGATATAGGCGCCAGTGATGACTTGCAAAAAAAGAACGCTAAAAAAATATAAAAGCAGCGGCTTGATGATGATTCAAGCCCGAAAAAAACAAGCCCGCCAGGCAACTTGCATGGCGGGCTCCGGTCTCCCCTCGCTCTTCCGGCGATAGATTTTTTTATTACAGCGATCGGATTGTGCCGGGGAATCCTGCCAGCGTCATCTTGCGCTGCACAAGAGACTCCCGACCCGACCTGAGTCGCCTGACATGCCTGCCAACATCGGCGTCAGACAGCCATATTGCCTCTAGATCGCTCAGTAGGTTTCGACATGAAACCGGCCCTCGGCCACCATGTTCGGGTGCAGGAATGTCCAGTCGAAGCCCGCAGCATCGCAAATTTCACGCAGGGCAGCCATGACACCCGCTTCCATGCCGCGCAAGCCACAGATATAAATGTAGGTATCCGAACGCAGTAACTGGGCAACGGCTTTGCTTTGCTCGCGCAGCTTGTCCTGTACGTAGGTGCGCGGCTCGCCGTCGACACGGGAAAACGCCAGATGACTGGTAATCAACGTTTCCGGCAGTTTGCGCAGGGGACCGAAATACGGCAGCTCTTGCGGCGCTCTCGCACCAAAGAACAGCATCAGCTTGCCGGGTACCGGCGTACCCTGCGCTGCCAGACGCCGGCGGTACTCGGTCATCGCGCGCATCGGCGCAGCACCGGTGCCGGTACAAATCATCAGTAGATTGGAACCCGCGTGATTCGGCATGAGGAAACTGCTGCCGTAGGGCCCCGCCACCAACACCTTGTCGCCTTTGTTCAGGTCGCACAGGTAATTGGACGCGACACCTTTCACGGCTTGGCCTTCGTGGTCCGAGATGACGCGCTTGACTGTGAGCGCAAGATTGTTATGCCCCTGCCGCTCGCCATCACGCGCGCTGGCCACCGAGTACAAGCGCATGTAATGCGGCTTGCCCGAAGCGTCGACGCCCGGCGGGATGATGCCGATCGACTGCCCTTCGAGCACCGGAAAGACCTGGTTACCAAAGTCCAGCACGATGTGGCGAATGTCGCTGTCCACAGCCGCGTCAGTCAGCCGGAAATTGCCCGTCACCGTTGCCGTCAGCGGATTTTTAATGTCATGCAAATGCAGATGCGGCTCGGCAGCCGAGCGCGGCGCAATCCCGGATGAAACGGATTGGGCCGCATTACGCTGAACCGCATCATCCGGCGATTCGGGGAACGACAGATCGGCATCAATTTCCTGCTGAGGTGGCAACTCATCCCAGCTCAGCTGATCGTCAATACTGTACGCCGCCACTTTCGGAAGGGTCCGCCAGTGGTCAATCGAGCCTGTCGGGCAAGGCGGCACACAGGCATTGCAGCCATTGCAGATAGTCGGATCGACG
>JBILCO010000325.1:0-2589 GCA_044353075.1 Burkholderiaceae bacterium | reverse complement strand
AAATTGCAGAAAAAACCCACCGGACTCTGTCACCACCGACGACGCACCCAGGTCAGTGCCGGTGCGGGCGATCGTATCCCTATCATCATTCGTCGTAGTCGCCGCGGGATTGGCCACCGTACGGTGGGAAGCCTGCAGGCGTGCAATCTCCTCGGGCAGCAGCCGCTCGACCTCAAGCTCTGCACTGCCGTTCTGCACATACCCGAGCTTCAGGGCGGCGGTGTACGACAAGTCAATAATGCGCGCGGAATGAAAGGGACCGCGATCATTCACGCGTACGATCACCTGCTTGCCACTACGCAGGTGCGTGACGCGCGCATAGGATGGAATCGGCAGCGTCGGATGCGCTGCCGTCATTTTGTACATATCGTAAATTTCACCCGAGGCGGTACGCTGACCATGAAATTTTTTCCCGTACCAACTGCCAATACCCCGCTGCACAAAGGGACGATTGTCCGTTATCGGCACATAGGTCTGATCGAAAATGGTGTACGGTCGGCTCGGACCTTTAGCATACGGCTCCACCCTTGGCTCGGCATCAGGCGTGTCGATCAGACCTTCCGGAATACGTTCGTCCGGGCCGTCATCCAGATAGTAGGCGCCGGGCTTGCGGCTTGACGACACGGCAGGAGACGGCGAAGTCGATGGTCGGGGCAGGGTCGTGGTGCTCGCGGGCGGCACGGTCGCCGGCTTCTCCGACGGCAGTCGTCGGATGACCGGCGCTCTGCGATCCGGGTCGCGAGGCTCGGACAAATCGATTGTGGTGCAGGCGCTGAGTACAACGATGAGGCCAGGCAACAACCCCTGACGCCCGCATCGACGCACAACAGGCTCAGCGGAAGCAGCGAAGCGGCGAAGGTGAATACGGCGCTTCACGGGTGAATCAAGTTTGAACAAGTTTACGATGCCGCTGGATACTCATCAGCGTGCCCACGCACAGGCTGAGCGTAACAAAAGCGGTACCACCATAGCTGACGAAAGGTAGTGGCACACCCACCACTGGCAAAATACCGCTGACCATGCCCATGTTCACGAACACATAGGTAAATATCGACAAAGTCAGCGCACCTGCCAGAAGGCGGGAAAAAAGTGTCGGCGCATTCGCTGCAATAATCAGCCCGCGACCGATGAGTAGCAGATACAGCACGAGCAATACACCGTTACCGAGCAAGCCGAATTCTTCGGAGAACACGGCGAAAATAAAATCGGTTGTACGTTCGGGGATGAATTCCAGATGCGACTGTGTGCCATTGAGCCATCCTTTGCCGATCAATCCACCGGAACCGATCGCAATCGTGGACTGAATAATGTGAAAGCCTTTGCCCAAAGGATCCGAGGTTGGATCCAACAGCGTCATGACACGGTTACGCTGGTAGTCATGCAACATGGTCCACAGCAGCGGCAGACTGGCCAGGCCCGCCACCATCAGACCGATGATCAGCCGCCATGACAAGCCCGCGAGAAAAATTACGAAGAATCCGGCAGAAGTCACCAGCAAGGAGGTACCGAGGTCGGGCTGACGTAGAATCAGTCCGACAGGAATCGCCAGAAGAATGCCGGCAAAAAGAAAGTCGCGCCAGCGAATCATCCCCTCGCGCTTCTGAAAATACCAGGCGAGCATCAATGGCAAGGCGAGCTTCATGATCTCTGATGGCTGGATGATGAAGCCGATATTAATCCAGCGACGTGCGCCATTTTTGATCAGCCCAAACGCGGCGACTGCGACCAGCAAGGCAACGCCGAGCAGATAAATCGGTACGGCGAAACGCATCAGCGTTTGCGGCGGAACCATTGCCGCGATCCACATCACGGCAATACCCACCAGAATATTACGCAGATGCCCTTCAAAGCGCCCCGGAAAATCCATGGCGGCAGAAAAAACCGCCAGACATCCCAGCAGAAGAATCAGACTCAGGATAATTGTCAGCGGACGGTCAAAAATGAAGAAGCGGCGCCGGAGTTGACCAACGATCTGAAGCCGGCTGTTATCGGCGAAAGAAATCAAGGCGCCCTCCCGGACGAAGCATTTGCAGGAGTCGGACGCGGCGGCGGCGGCGTCTGTGGCTCAGTGGCCGGCACTGTTTCTTTGACCTTGGGTTTGGCCGGCGGCGGTTCATCGGGCCGCTTGCCTGTGAGGTAGTAATCGATCGCGAGTCGTGCTATCGGTGCCGCAGCGGCCGCACCAAAACCGGCGTTTTCAACAATAATAGCGAGCGCTATCTTGGGTTTGTCGGCGGGAGCGAAGGCGATATAAAGCGAATGATCGCGCAGTCTTTCCGCGATCTTGCTGGCGTCGTATTTCACGCTTTTGCTCATCGCTGCCGCTTGTGCGGTGCCGGTTTTACCGCCCGAGCTGTAGGGCGCATTTGCAAAAGATCTTGCCGACGTACCCTCTTTGGTCACGCCGATCATCGCCTGCTTGATGACGTCGATATTTTCCTGCTTCAGCGGTATGCGATAGCTTTCTTTCGGCACGGTCAGCTTCCTGGCCTTGGTGGTGCCGTTCTCGATCATTTTGACCAGGTGCGGCTTCATGACCACGCCGTTGTTGCTTAGGTTGGCTACCGCGTGCGCGAGCTGTATTGGCGT
>JBILCO010000326.1:0-2589 GCA_044353075.1 Burkholderiaceae bacterium | reverse complement strand
CATGCGTCACATGGCCCGATGGCTGCCGAAGTAATCTTCTTGGCTTAGTGCGCATCGGATACAATTCCCGGCAACAACACCGCCATCCGAGCGGGATATAACCATAAAAACAAGGGGAAATCATGAGCGACGACGTCCGCGCATTCGAGGAAGCAACTTACCGAAAAGTCAGCTGGCGACTGATACCGCTTTTATTGATCTGCTACGTCATCGCCTACCTGGATCGGGTGAATGTCGGATTCGCCAAACTACAAATGCTGAACGATCTCGGTTTTTCGGATTTAATCTACGCGACGGGTGCGGGCATCTTTTTCATTGGTTACTTCTTTTTTGAAGTGCCCAGTAACATCATTCTGCACAAGGTAGGGGCGCGGGTCTGGATTGGTCGGATCATGATCACCTGGGGCATTTTGTCGGCGTGCATGATGTTCGTGACCACACCGACCAGCTTCTATGTGTTGCGCTTTCTGCTGGGGGTGGCGGAGGCTGGTTTCTTCCCGGGCATCATTCTCTACCTTACCTACTGGTATCCGTCGAATCGGCGGGGCCACATCACCTCCTTGTTCATGACTGGCATTCCATTGTCGGGGGTGATCGGCGGACCGTTGTCTGGCGGAATCATGACTTTGTTTGACGGCTATAACGGCTGGGCCGGCTGGCAATGGATGTTCCTGCTGGAAGGTCTGCCCGCCGTTGCGCTCGGCGTGGTGGTCTTTGTGTTTCTGGATGACCGTATCTCGCGCGCAAAATGGTTAACGGAAGAAGAGCGCGCGCTGCTTGAAAAAAACATCGCTTCGGAAGCCTCGGAAAAACAAGAAGAATCGATCCTGAAAATATTTTCCAGCGGCCGGGTGTGGCTGCTGGCAACCATTTATTTCAGCTTTGTCATGGGTATCTACGGCGTCAGTTTCTGGCTACCCACGATCATCAAAGCCATGGGCATTGGCGATCCACTGCAAGTCGGCATGATGTCGGCCATACCGTATGGTTTCGCCGTCTTTGCGATGATACTGGTCGGGCGCAGCGCCGATCGTCACCGCGAAAGACGCTGGCACGTCGCGATACCGGCCATGCTTGGTGCCGTAGGTCTGGTTCTTTCTGTCATTTGGGCGGACAACACCGTACTGGCGATGGCGGCGCTCACGTTGGCGACGTCGGGCATTTTGTGCACACTGCCCCTTTTCTGGAGCTTGCCAACCGCTTTCCTCGCAGGCACCGGTGCCGCCGCTGGTATTGCGATGATCAATTCGCTGGGCAACCTCTCCGGCTTCGTTAGTCCCTATGCGGTAGGCTGGCTCAAAGAGCTGACTTCTTCCACCAATGCTGGCATGTATCTGCTGTCCGGCGTGCTGATGGTTGGCGCATTGCTGACACTGATGGTGCCGGCGCGCATGGTCAATAAATAAGAGGACGGCAAATGCGACGTCAATTTTTACTGGCAATCATCGGGTTGTTGTCTCTGAGTGGCACGACAGCAACTCGTGCGGCCGATACCAAAAATACGGCGGTCGAAAGTGCTGCACTGCGCTGCTCGGCCATTACGCTGATGCATTCGACGCTGACCACACCCTCGCCGCAATTTGGCGAGGTCATGGGCGAGATTGCCGGACTTTTCGCGCAAATTTATGTCGTGCAGCAGGATGCCCGCACGAAGAGCAAGCTCAATGCTGCAGAGATACGCAAGCGCCGCGATGTGGTACTCACCGAGATCAGCAAAGACTGGCCTAAAAATAAAACGGCGGTGATTCGCGAAGCAGCGATATGCAATCTATGGCGCATCGAGTTTTTCAGCAAGCTCTCCGAGAAACTCAGCGAGAAAGAATTTCAGTCAGCACTCGCCGCGCTGGGCCCACCCCCGGCTACCGTGAGCAAGCCTGACATCGACAAGTGGACCGGACTGACGCCGCAGGCAATCGATATGTGGTCGAAAATACAGACGCAGGCATCGCAGAAAAAATAAAAAGGCATTCACTGCGCCAGGATGACGACTTTGGGGCCAACCGTTCTTAAATCGTCATCCCGGCGCAGGCCGGGATCCAGGGTCGTTCGAATTTTAAATGAATAGAAAAAAATTTAATCATAACTGGCTGGCATTACCCTTCATGCACCGCGTTCGATCGCCTCCAGAGATCCTGCCTCTGCACGCAGCGCGAACTTCTGAATTTTTCCCGTCGATGTCTTCGGCAATTCTTTGAACACGATTTTTTTCGGCACCTTGAATCCTGCCAGCCGGGATTTGCAGTGCGCGATGATGTCGTCGGCGCTGAGCGTCATCTCAGAGCGCAATTCAACGAAAGCGCAAGGCACTTCTCCCCACTTGGGATCGGGTGCCGCGACCACCGCTACCGCGACCACCGCCGGATGCTGGTAAATCGCATCCTCGACTTCGATACTGGAGATATTCTCTCCACCAGAAATGATGATGTCCTTGCTGCGATCACGAATGCGCACATAACCATCGGGCGACATCACCGCCAGATCCCCGGTATGGAACCACCCGCCTTCGAATGCCTTTTCGGTAGCTGATTCGTTTTTCAGATACCCCTTCATGCAGATATTCCCGCGAAACATGATCTCGCCCATAGTTTC
>JBILCO010000324.1:0-2607 GCA_044353075.1 Burkholderiaceae bacterium | reverse complement strand
GATGCAGATGTGGTGGTCATCAAAATATTCACGAAAACCGGCATCGATAAATTCTTCCGCACTGCCCAGTCGGTAAAGATCGAAATGCATCACCGTCAGTGGCTGTCCCTGCAGATGGATGACATAGGGCTCGACCAGCGTGTAGGTCGGGCTTTTGACGCGACCTGTGTGACCGGCAGAGTGCAGCAGCGCGCGCGTGAGATGGGTTTTGCCTGCGCCCAGCTCGCCGTGCAACGCGATGATCAGGCCCGGCGTCAGCGTGCGTGCGAGTGCCGCGCCCAGTGCGTCGGTGTGTGTTTCATCCGGCAATTCGGTTGTCCAGCGCTGCATCTTTTAAAATGAACCCTCTTTCAGGTGTGTATTCATGAATCCCGATCAGTCACTGAGTCTTGCGCAGGACATCCGACAGTGGAGCATTGAGCTCGGCTTTGCTGATTTGCGCATTGCTGACGCTCGCCTTGATGGTGCGAACGAACAGCTGCAACAGTGGCTGGATGCGGGCTTTCACGGTGAAATGGATTATATGGCAGCGCATGGCACCCTGCGTTCACGTCCTGCAGAACTGGTACCGGGGACGGTACGAGTGATCAGCGCGCGCATGAATTATTTGCCGCAGCAGACCGATGCCGAATGGCGGGCGCATGAACATCGTCGCCTGTCTGATCCTGACGCAGCCGTGGTGTCGGTGTATGCACGCGGCCGGGATTATCACAAGGTCTTGCGATCAAGACTGCAGCAGCTGGCCGATAAAATCACGACCCGTGTCGGTCCGTTTGGTTACCGGGTGTTTACCGACTCTGCGCCCGTGATGGAAGTGGAAATCGCTCAACGCGCCGGCATGGGCTGGCGCGGCAAGCATACGCTGCTGCTCAATCGCGACGCGGGTTCGATGTTTTTTCTGGGAGAGATCTTTACCGACTTGCCCTTACCGGTGGATGCGCCCATCAGCGATCATTGCGGCGAATGCCGCGCCTGCATTGATGTCTGTCCGACTCAGGCGATCGTCGCGCCCTATCAGTTGGATGCGCGGCGTTGCATCTCTTATCTCACGATCGAGCTCAAAGACAGTATTCCGGTCGAGTTTCGCCCTCTGATAGGCAATCGCATTCTTGGCTGTGATGACTGCCAGCTGGCCTGTCCGTGGAATAAATTCGCCCAGCGCAGCAGCTTGCCTGATTTCGATGAGCGTCATGGTCTGGGTAGCGCCTCGCTGATTGAGTTATTTGCCTGGTGCGAAGACGAGTTCAGTCAGCGTATGGAGGGTAGCGCGATACGCCGCATTGGCCATGAGCGCTGGCTGCGTAATATTGCGGTGGCTCTGGGTAATGCCCTGCGAAGTCGTGTCGACAACGTGCAGATCATCGAGGCGCTGAACGCGCGTGCCGGGCATCCGTCAGCGATGGTGCGTGAACATGTTCAGTGGGCGTTGTCGCAGCAGAGCGTTCCGTTGTCAGTGGGCCAGCAATAGCCAGATCGGTAGCGTCACAATCGACAGCAGCGTGCCGGCCGAAATCAGGAACGCCACCAGCGGCGCATTGCCGCCCATGCGGGCCGCCAGCACGTAGGCACTGGAGGCCGTGGGCAGTGCGCAGAACATGACGGCAATTTGCAGTTGCAGCGGTGGCAGGGCGAACCAGCGGCCGAGCACCAACGCAATCGCTGGCAGGGCCAGTAATTTCACCCCAATGAAATAGGCGCTGATGCCACGCGCCTGTGACAAGGCATTCAGTTTCAGGCCGGCGCCCACCATGATCAGACCCAGTGCGATCGAGGCGCTGCCCATGCGCGAAAGCGTCGTAGCAACGACTTCCGGCAAACTGCCGCCGGCAAGATTAAACAGCGTGCCGCTGGCAGTGGAGAGCAGCAGCGGGTTTTTCGCGATTTCCGGCAGCAGGGAGCGCTTGTTCCCATGGGCCAGTGCATGTACGGCGGCGGTATTGCACAGCGGGACGGCAAAGCCAATGATCAGCGCCATCAGCGATGTGCCGGCTTCGCCACCGAGACGAAAGGCAATGGCGAGTGCGATATAGGAATTGAAGCGGAAAGCGGTTTGTACGCCGGATTCGAAAATCATCGTACCGGCGCGGAACAGTGGTTTGGCCAGCCACCCCAGCGCAATACCACACGTGACTGCGGTCAGCGCGACCTGTAGCAGCTTGCCGGTGGTCTGAAAATCCAGCGGCGTGCGGGCTGTTGAGACGAACAGCAGTGCCGGGAAAAGGATGAAATAGACCAGCTTTTCCAGTCCGGTCCAGAAGGCATCGCCCCAATCGGTGGCGCGGATCAGGATGTAGCCGATCAGGATCAGCGTGAAATCGGGTACCAGCAGAGTGAGAATATTCATTATTTTTATCGCATCCGGACCCGGATCTTACGATATTCCCTGCAATTGGCCGCAGTTTGGCAAGAGAGTCGCGGGTTGTCATACTGCCGCTGAGCAGACACAATACGCGCCGAGACCAGAATAAAGAGTCCCTATGGTTGGTAGAGACTCCAAGAAACACCAATAACCCCTGATCCGCCGGAGACTTCATGAAACGCTGCTTTTTGTTCGCCGCAGTTGCGCTCGTCTGTTTTTTTAATGCCCCTGTATTTGCCGATGCACCC
>JBILCO010000004.1:0-22084 GCA_044353075.1 Burkholderiaceae bacterium | reverse complement strand
GCCTGTCCCAGCGTGATACCGACGTCTTCCACGGTATGGTGCGCATCGATATGCAAGTCGCCCTTGGCTTCGATGTCGAGATCGATCAGCCCGTGGCGTGCGATCTGGTCCAGCATGTGGTCGAGAAAAGGTACGCCGGTGTTGAGCTTTTGCTGACCGGTACCGTCGAGATTGATCGCAACCCGGATCTGGGTCTCGCTGGTGTCGCGAACGACTTCTGCTGTACGTGGCATGGACATGATGAGTGGTGTCAGGGATTCAGGCTGGACTGCAGCGCTGCCAGAAAGAGCGCATTTTCAGCTGGTGTGCTGACGGTCACCCGCAAACAGTTTTCCAGCAGAGGATGCATTTTACCGACATTTTTCACCAGCACCTTTTGCGAGAGCAGGCGATCGAAGACCTGGGTACCCGTGACACCCGCACGCTCGATGCGCAACAGGATGAAATTCGCGGCGGAGGGAAAGACATGAACACCGGGCATCGCCGCCAGTGCCGTCGCCAGCGCGGCACGTTCGGCACAGATGGCCTCGGCCTGCTGATCCAGTACCGCGCGGTGCTCCAGCACGAAGGCAGCCGTGGCCTCGGTCAGCACATTGATGTTGTAGGGCGGGCGTACCTTGTCAAATTCGGCCAGCAAGGCAGGCGCTGCCGACATGTAACCCAGCCTTATGCCAGCAAGCCCCAGCTTGGAAACGGTACGCATCACGATCAGGTTGTCATGCAGCGGCAAGCGCGGCATGAAGCTGGTGCTGGCAAAAGGCTGGTAAGCCTCGTCGACAATCACCACGCCGCTGTCACCCACTTCGCGCAGCACCGCGAGCATGGCATCGTTGTCAAACAGATTGCCGGTCGGGTTGTTCGGATAGGCCAAATAGGTAATAGCGGGCCGGTGCGCGCGTACGGCCGCCAGGATCGCCTCAAGATCGAGCGTCAGATCGGCTTTGAGCGGCACACCAACAAACTCCATGCCGGCCAGCTGTGCTGACATCGCGTACATCACAAAACCGGGCAGTGGCGCCAGCACTTTGGCACCGGGCTTTGCACAAGCCACCGAGACGATACTGATCAGTTCATCCGAGCCATTACCCAGCACCACATCGAAACCGGCCGGCACACCCATCTGACTGCAAATTGCGGATTTGAGACCGGCATACGAAGGCACCGGGTAACGGTTCAGGGCGACTGCAGCAAGCTGCTGGCCGAGTTCCTGCTGCAGCTGGGGCGGCAAGGTATACGGATTTTCCATCGCATCGAGCTTGACCAGCCCCGACGCATCCGGCACGTGATAAGCCGACAACGAGCGCACATCGTCACGGATGATGTTCTTGGTTACGGACACAGTCGGCTCATTTCATCCGGAATTCGGCAGAACGCGCGTGGGCCTGCAAGCCTTCGCCATAGGCCAATTCGGCGGCAACGCGCCCCAGCGTTTGCGCGCCGGCCTGACTGACGTGCAATATCGACGAACGCTTCTGAAAATCATAGACACCCAGCGGCGAGGAAAAGCGGGCGGTGCGCGACGTGGGCAGTACGTGATTGGGACCGGCGCAGTAGTCGCCCAGCGATTCGGACGAGTAGCGACCTAGGAACATCGCACCGGCGTGTCGGATTTTGTCGGCCCAGCGCTGAGGCTCGTTGGCGGAAATCTCCAGATGCTCAGCGGCGATCAGGTTCGCAATGTCGCAGGCTTCGTCCATGTCGCGCACTTTGATCATCGCGCCGCGATTAGTCAGTGAGGTGCGAATCACCGCTTTGCGCGGCATGTCGTCGAGCTGACGATTGACGCTGTCAGCCACCTGCGCCAGATAAGCGGCGTCCGGGCAGACCAGAATGGACTGCGCGAGCTCATCATGCTCGGCCTGAGAAAACAGATCCATCGCGACCCAGTCGGGGTCGGTGCTGCCATCAGCGAGCACCAGAATCTCGGAGGGCCCTGCAATCATGTCGATGCCGACCACACCAAACACCCGGCGCTTGGCAGCCGCTACATAGGCATTGCCCGGCCCGACGATTTTGTCGACCTGCGGAATGGTTTGGGTGCCAAACGCAAGCG
Source organism: Burkholderiaceae bacterium (assembly GCA_044353075.1). Lineage (GTDB taxonomy): Bacteria > Pseudomonadota > Gammaproteobacteria > Burkholderiales > Burkholderiaceae_D > Pernthalerella. Next base: position 20,031 of record JBILCO010000004.1, on the reverse strand, counting down.
CAGCAACTGCCTGTGCGCCACCAATGGTGAACACGCGATCGACACCGGCAATTTCTGCCGCCGCCAGAACCAGCGGGTTTTTGACGCCATCCGGCGTGGGCACCACCATGATGACTTCGGCCACACCAGCGACTTTCGCCGGAATCGCGTTCATCAGCACCGATGACGGATACGCCGCTTTGCCACCCGGGACATAGATACCAACCTTGTCCAGTGGCGTGACCTTCTGCCCCAGCACCGTGCCATCGGCTTCGGTGAAGGTGAATCCATCGGAGCCGCACTCCTTCTTTTGCCGTTCGTGATACACGCGCACACGATCGGCCGCCGCTTGCAGCGCAGCCCGGCGTTCCGGCGCAAGGCTGTTGAGCGCATCCCTGAGCTCGGCACGCGGTATTTCGAGCATCGGCATACCAGTCGCTGACAAGCGATCAAATTTGTTGGTGTACTCGAGCACTGCCGCATCGCCGCGCTGACGCACATCGGCCAGAATCGTTGCTGCAGCGCGATCAATGGCCTCGTCTTCGGCAGCCTCGAAGGCAAGCACGGCCATCAGGCGGGCCTGAAAATCTTTGTCGGCAGAATCGAGCTGGCGTATGACGACGGACATGGTTTTACTTTTCTCGAAGCGATGCCCGGGCAAAGGCATCAATGATCGGTTGCAGTTTTTCGCGCTTGAGCTTAAGCGCCGCCTGGTTGACCACCAGCCGCGATGAGATCTCCATGATCTGCTCAACCTCGACCAGGTGGTTCGCACGCAGGGTGCTGCCGGTCGAGACCAGATCAACGATGGCATCCGACAATCCAACCAGCGGACCCAGCTCCATCGAACCATACAACTTGATGAGATCCACATGCACGCCCTTGGCGGCGAAGTGTTCACGCGCGACCTGCACATACTTGGTTGCCACCCGCAAGCGCGCACCCTGACGGACGGCACTGGCGTAATCAAAACCGGATTGCACCGCGACCGACATCCGGCATCGGGCGATTTGCAAATCAACAGGCTGATACAAACCTTCACCGCCATGCTCAAGCAGCACATCCTTGCCGGCGACACCAAAATCGGCTGCACCGTATTGCACATAGGTCGGCACATCGGAGGCGCGCACGATGACGACGCGCAACTGGGGATCGCTGGTGGGTAGAATCAGCTTGCGCGATTTCTCAGGGTCTTCGGTGACGTGAATGCCGGCCGCTTCCAGCAACGGCAGCGTCTCGTCGAAGATGCGTCCCTTGGACAGCGCCAGCGTAAGGGTTGGGTTCATTATTGGATTCTCTGTATATCAGCGCCCACTGCGGAGAGCTTGACTTCCATGCGGTCATAACCGCGATCGAGATGATAAATCCGGTCGATCAGGGTTTGGCCCTCCGCAGCGAGGCCGGCAATCACCAGCGACGCCGATGCCCGCAAATCAGTGGCCATCACAGGCGCACCAACCAGACGGGGCACTCCTTGGATGATGGCGGTGTGGCCGTCAATTTCAATAGCCGCGCCCAGACGATTGAGCTCCTGCACATGCATGTAACGGTTCTCGAAGATCGTTTCGATGATGCGGCTGCTGCCCTCGGCGATGCAATTCAGTGCCATGACCTGCGCCTGCATGTCGGTCGGGAAGCCCGGATATTCGGTCGTGCGAAAACCCACAGCGCGCGGCCGGCCTGACATCTGCGCGCGAATCCAGTCGTCGCCGGATGTCAGTATCGCGCCTGTCTCGCGCAATTTGTCGATCACGACATCCAGCAGATCAGCGCGTGTGCGACGCAGAACGACATCGCCGCCGGCAGCCGCAACCGCACACAGAAAAGTGCCGGTTTCGATCCGGTCGGCGATCACGGCATGGCTGGCACCATGAAGTGCAGCAACGCCAGTGATACAGAGGCGATCGCTGCCAATGCCTTCAATCCTTGCGCCCATCGCTACCAGCAGGTGGGCAAGATCCGTCACTTCGGGCTCGCGCGCTGCGTTTTCAAGAAGGGTCTCGCCATCGGCGAGCACAGCGGCCATCATCAGATTTTCGGTACCGGTGACAGTGATCATGTCCGTCACGATCCGTGTGCCACGCAGTTTTTTCGCGCGCGCATGGATGTAGCCGCCCTCGATCACAATCTCGGCGCCCATCGCCTGCAAACCCTTGATATGCTGATCCACCGGACGCGAGCCAATCGCGCACCCGCCCGGCAGCGAGACTTTTGCCTGACCAAAGCGCGCCAGCAGCGGACCCAGCACCAGAATGGAGGCGCGCATGGTCTTGACCAGCTCGTAGGGCGCTTCAGGGGTATGAATATCGCGGCCACACAGCGCCAGCTGATCGCCGTTTTCCACAATGGACAAACCCATCTGGCGCAGCAGCTTCTGCATCGTGGCCACGTCCTGCAGGCGCGGCACGTTCGACAAAGCCAGCGTATCGGCCGTCAGCAATCCCGCGCACAGAATTGGCAATGCCGCATTCTTTGCGCCGGAAATCGTGATTTCACCGGACAGACGCTTGCCGCCCGTGATGCTGAGCTTATCCATTACGACTGATGCTCTTCCGGCGTCAGGGTTTTCATCGACAACGCATGAATTTCTTCGCGCATGCGGTCACCCAGCGCCGCATACACCAGCTGGTGACGCTGAATCAGGCGCTTGCCGACAAATGCGGGCGAGACAATCAGCGCACTGAAGTGCTGGCCATCGCCTTCGACTTCGAGATGCGTGCACTCAAGGCCGGCAGCAATATAGTTTTTGATGAGTTCAGGTGTGGGCAGCACGATTTTGCCTTTGTCCAAAAATGAATGAGTTCAAATCAGTGACGCAGCTTGTAGCCCGTCTTGAGTAATCTGATGGCCAGACTTGCCAGCAATACCAGAAAGCTCAGGACGACCAGCAGACTGGTCGTCGGCGGCACATCCGAGTGGCCAAAAAAGCCGTAACGGAAGCCATCGATCATATAAAAAAACGGGTTGGCATGCGAGACAGCCAGCCAGAAAGGCGGCAGTGAATGCACCGAGTAAAACACGCCGGCCAGAAACGTCGCTGGCACAATCAGGAAGTTCTGGAAGGCAGCCAGCTGATCGAATTTTTCAGCCCAGATACCCGCCAGGAGACCCATCGTCCCAAGGATAGCCGCGCCCAGCAGCGCAAAGGCCACGATCCACAGCGGCGCGACGAACGACAGTTCCGCAAACCAGATCGTGACCAGAAACACGCCAGCGCCGACGACCAGACCCCGCACCATCGCTGCCAGCACATAAGCCCCGTACAGCTCCCAGTGCGACAAGGGCGCGAGCAAAACGAATACCAGATTTCCCGTGATCTTCGACTGGATCAGCGATGATGACGAGTTGGCGAAGGCATTTTGCAAAACGCTCATCATCACCAGCCCGGGCACCAGAAACGCCGTATACGAAACGCCGGGGAAGACCTGCACATGCGCTTCCAACACATGGCCAAAAATCAGCAGGTAGAGCATCGCCGTGACCACTGGCGCGGTCAGGGTTTGCGTCGCGACTTTCCAGAAGCGCAGCAGTTCCTTGTAAAACAAGGTGCGAAAGCCGGTCATGATGATTTGCCCATGATCTGAATGAACACATCTTCAAGATCCGCCTGGTGTAGCTGCAGGTCTTCAAGTTTCGCCCCTGACGCACGCAAGGCGGCGAGCATAGGCTCAACCTCATCATGATGATTCACACGCAAAGTGTATTGACCGGCAGACGCCGCCTGCTCGGGATGGGTCACGAGGTGGGCCAGCGATGGAGGCAAACTACCCCCGGCCAGACGTACCACCAGCTGCGAACCGGAAATGCGCCGAATCAGGGCGGCGGTGGAGTCCAATGCAACCACCTGACCGGACTTTAGCATCGCGATGCGGTTGCAGAGCGCCTGTGCCTCTTCCAGATAGTGGGTTGTCAGCACAACAGTGTGACCTTCGCGGTTCAGGCGGCCGATGAAATGCCACAAAGTCTGGCGCAATTCCACGTCCACGCCGGCCGTAGGCTCGTCCAGCATGATCACCGGCGGTCTGTGCACCAGCGCCTGCGCCACCAGCACGCGGCGCTTCATGCCGCCCGAGAGCGAGCGCATATTGCTGTTGGCCTTGGAGGTCAGATCGAGGTTATGCATTACCTCATCAATCCATGCATCGTTGTTGCTGATGCCAAAATAACCGGACTGCATGCGCAGGGTTTCCCGCACAGTAAAGAAAGGATCGAACACCAGTTCCTGCGGCACCACGCCAATGCACTGACGTGCGCGACGATAGTCTGAGACCACGTCATGACCATGAATCTTCACCTGCCCTTCATCAGCCCGAGACAGGCCGGCGATGATGGAGATCAGGGTCGTCTTGCCGGCGCCGTTCGGACCGAGCAGACCGAAGAATTCGCCTTCGGCGATTTCCAGCGACACGCCACCCAGCGCCTGCAGGGTACCGAAGCGCTTTTTGATGTGATCAATCTGGATGGCTGCCATCGTGGCTGGAAAGGTAAAAATGCAACGCGCCGCCCAACGGCGGCGCAAAGTCGTTGATTATAGGGGATTTTCTGTGCATTAACGCCACACGCGAGTGCAATCTGGACGCTGTCACAAAATGAGCCATACAAAGCAACGCGGTCGCTGGCAATACACTTCCGACACCGCCAGCGGCATTTTGTCAGTGCTTCTCAGCCTTGGAACAGCTCGGATACGCCGTACAAGTTCGCCAAACTTTGCACGCCGGGTGGTGCACCCGTTATACGCAGAGAAATACCCGCCGACTCTGCAGCACGCCGCCAGGCCAGCAGCGCGGCCATTGCTGCGGAGTCAAAGCACTCCAAACGGGACAGATCAATCTCGGCAGTACCACCTGCGATCGCAGCCAGCCCCAATGGGAGACTGGCATCCGCATCCTGCATTGTCAGCGAGGTTGGGAAATAAGCCATACGTCAGCTCTTGCCTGCAGGTGGCTTCGGGGGCACCACAGCAAGCCGGCGATTACGATCCGACAGCGTCTTGATCAGGCCGTCAATGCCGCTCTTGCTGATTTCGGTGGCAAAGCTGCCTTTGTAGGTCTCGACCAGCCAGGCACCGAGAATATTGACGTCATAAATTTTCCAGCCATTCGCCGTCTTCTCCAGCCGGTAATTAAGCTGCATGGCCTCGCCGCGCGACTGGACCACACTGGTACGCACTTCGACTTCAGTGTCGTCGGGATCGGCACGCAGCGGCTTGAAATCGAGCTTCTGGTTGCGAATCTGAGTAATCGCGCCCGAGTAGGTGTAGACCAGCAGCGTCCGGAATTCGCTGGTCAGCGCAGCCTGCTGCTCGGGCGTGGCTTCCCGCCAGTAACGGCCCGAAGCCATCGCGGTCATGCGCTGAAAATTCACGTAGGGAATAATTTTGGATTGCACCACTTCCATGATGCGCTGCTGATTACCTGCCTGAATCTGCTGGTCAGTTTTTGCGAGATCCAGAATTTCCTCGCTGACGCGCTTGACCAGCGCATCCGGCGCTTCCTGCTGCGCACTGGCGCTGGCAGCGATGAAAAGACATGTCAGCGCAAGGCGGGCGGACAGCGCGTTGAAAAAAGTCATGAGATCTCGGCAATATCAGGAGTAAAGCCCATCCGTTCAGAGGGCGACAACCAAATAATAACCAATGCGGTCATCTCGCGCCAAACCCTGTTGCTGCCGGACCTCCCTAGTCTGCAAGACCGTCCCGAACACGGCTCTCCCGCCGTTGCAAATAGGCGTCACGAGCAAACTGGTAGGGATCCAGCGCAGCAGCATCCAACAGGCGCGACGAATCCAGCAAAGCCGCGCGATCATCGATGAGGCGCAGCGCGCGTACACTGTTTTCCACCCGCACACTCTCAATCAAATTGATTGGATCGACGTACAAGTCCACCGGCCGGGCCAGTCCGTCTCTGACGGTACTGGAGCCGAAAATGGGCAGTACCAGATAAGAGCCCGACTTAACGCCCCAGACGCCAAGCGTCTGACCGAAATCTTCTTCATGTTTGGTCAGCCCTGCTGGCGTGGCAACATCGATCAATCCCGCAATGCCGAAGGTTGAGTTCAGAACGACCCGCGCGATATCGCTGGTGCCGTCACGCGGCTTGCCCTGCAGATAATTGTTCACCGCCGTCCATACATCACCGATATTGCCGAAAAAATTACCGATGGCTGTACGAATCAGCGACGGAACGACGTTCACATAGCCGGTTGCCACGGGTTTGAGTACTTTGTCATCAACCGTCTTGTTAAAAGTGAACATCGCGCGGTTATAACGCTCGAACGAATCGCGCGGATCAGCGATCGAACCCGGTGGCAGGCTCGCGCACGCAGTCAGCCACAGCGCCGCCATGAGAATCATCGTCCACCGAGCCATGATGACGATCCTGCTCATTTATTTTTCCCTTCGCTGCTACCCTCTGCAGCCTTGCTGAACAAAAACTGGCTGATAAGGTTTTCCAGCACGATGGCGGATTGCGTGATCTTGATCCGGTCACCTTCCGCGAGATTTTTTTCATCACCACCGGGTTCAATGCCGATATATTGCTCGCCCAGCAAACCCGAGGTCAGGATCTTGACCGAACTGTCTTTGGGGAACTGATATTCGGTCTGCAGCCGCATTGTCACCTGCGCCTGAAAAGTCTTGTCATTGAAGCCGATCGACTCCACGCGGCCAACGACCACGCCGGCGCTCTTGACCGGCGCACGGGGTTTGAGGCCGCCGATATTATCGAAACGCGCAACGACAGCATAGGTGGATCCAAAACTCATGGAACTCATGTTGCCGACCTTGAGCGCCAAAAACATCACCGCGAGCGCACCCAGCAGCACGAACAGTCCCACCCAGACATCAAGAGATTTGCGTTGCATCTTCGCCTCAGGAAAACATCAGCGCCGTGAGCAGGAAATCCAGCCACAGCACCATCAATGAACCAATCACGACCGTGCGCGTGGTCGCACGCGCGACGCCCTCGGGGGTTGGGTCTGCACAATAGCCTTCGTAGAGCGCAATGTAAGTCACCGCCACGCCGAACACGGCGCTCTTGATCACGCCGTTGGCCACATCTGCCCAGACATCCACACCGGCCTGCATCTGGGACCAGAAAGCGCCCTCGTCCACGCCAATGAGCTTCACACCGACAATATAACCGCCCAGCACACCCACGGCGCTGAAAATAGCGGCCAGCACCGGCATCGCGATCACACCTGCCAGAAAACGCGGCGCCAGGACTCGACGCATCGGATCGACCGCCATCATCTCCATCGCACTGAGCTGCTCGGTCGCTTTCATCAAACCGATCTCGGCCGTCAGCGAGGTACCGGCACGACCTGCGAACAACAGGGCCGTGACGACCGGACCCAGTTCGCGAATCAGAGACAACGCCACCAGCAAGCCGAGCGCCTGTTCGGAACCATATTTATTGAGCGTGTAATACCCCTGCAAGCCCAGAACAAAACCCACGAACAAACCCGAGACCGCAATGATGACCAGCGAATAATTACCGATGAAATGCACCTGATCGCTCACCAGCCTCGGCCTGCGCCAGAGTGAACCGGCAGCGCCCACCAGAGCGACAAAGGTGCGCATAGACAGACCGAGCGCCGCGAGACCAACGCGCACCCTGGCACCGAGACGGGCCAGAAAGTCCAGGATCATAGCCCCTCCGACAGACCGAGCTGCTCGGCAATAGGGCGTCCGGGATAATGAAACGGCACCGGACCATCGGCCTGCGCATGAACGAATTGCGTCACGTAGGGATCATCGGAGGCGCTCATCTGTTCCGGTGTGCCATGAGCGACGATGCACCCCTGCGACAGAAAGTAGACGTAATCGGCAATCGTGAAGGATTCGCGCACATCATGCGAGACCAGGATCGATGTGGAACCCAGCGCATCATTGAGCTTGCGAATCAGGTTGGCGATGACGCCCATGGAAATCGGATCGAGGCCGGCAAAGGGCTCGTCATACATGATTAGCTGCGGATCCAGTGCCACTGCGCGGGCCAGTGCCACGCGCCGTGCCATGCCGCCCGAAATCTGCGAAGGCTTGAGCATCGCGGCATTGGAGAGACCGACCGCATGCAGCTTGAGCAACACGAGGTCGCGAATCATGCCTTCCGGCAGACCGGTGTTTTCACGCAGCGGGAAAGCGACGTTATCGAAAACCGAGAGATCGGTGAACAGCGCGCCGTGCTGAAACAGCATGCCCATGCGACGACGCATCTGGTACAAACCGTCGGCACTGAGCGAAGCCACCTCCTGCCCATCGACCGTAACGCTACCTGACTGCGCTCGCAACTGCCCGCCGATCAGACGGAGTACGGTAGTTTTGCCCGAACCTGAGCCGCCCATGACCGCGATAACTTTCCCTCGAGGAAACTGCATGGTGAGTCCGGACAGGATGAGCCGGTCGCCATAGCCGAATTGCAGGTCATGAATTTCGACGAGATTGGGCACGAGAGGTCAGGAGGAAGACGGGAATGGGATTGTAGTGCAAGCCGGGCCATCCCGACTGCTCACCTGTTGTTTGCAAGAATAACATTGCACAAAACAAAAATGCCCGCAAATGGGCATTTTTGTCAGATCAGCGACGAAATCCGGTCAGCGAGGCAGAACCGATGCACCCATCAGGAATTCGTCCACCGCTCGCGCGCACTGACGGCCTTCGCGTATCGCCCACACCACCAGCGACTGGCCACGGCGCATGTCGCCAGCTGCAAAAATCTGGGCGTCGGAAGTCTGATAGCAGCCTTCGCCATCGGTCGTGGCTCTGGCATTGCCACGCGCATCCTTGTCGATGCCGAAGGCACCGATGATGCTGTTGACCGGCGACACAAAACCCATGGCCAGCAACACCAGATCAGCTTTCAGCTCGAACTCCGATCCCGGTACCTCGACCATCTTGCCGTCTTTCCACTCAACGCGGGCAGCGATCAGTTTTTCGACTTTGCCGTTCTTGCCTTCGAGTCGCTTGGTGGCGACCGCCCAGTCGCGCTCGCAACCTTCCTCATGCGAGGACGAAGTGCGAAGCTTGGTCGGCCAATAAGGCCACACCAAGGGCTTGTTCTCGACCTCGGGTGGCTGGGGCAGCAGTTCAAACTGAACAACGGCGGCGGCACCGTGACGATTGGAGGTGCCCACGCAATCCGAACCGGTATCGCCACCGCCAATCACGATCACGTGCTTGCCGGTCGCCATGATCTGATCCTTGAGCTTGTCGCCGGCATTCACGCGGTTCTGCTGCGGGAGAAATTCCATGGCGTAGTGCACACCCTGCAACTCGCGACCGGGCACCGGCAAATCGCGCGGCACCTCGGCACCACCCGCGATGATGACGGCGTCAAAATCTTTTTTCAATTGCTCTGGCGAGATCGTCTCTTTCGCGAGATTCATAATCTCGGCCGGAAAATCCTTACCGACGAGTACACCGGTGCGGAAAGTCACGCCTTCGGCCTGCATTTGCTCGACGCGGCGATCAATGTGCGACTTTTCCATCTTGAAGTCAGGAATGCCATAGCGCAGCAATCCACCCACCCTGTCATTCTTCTCGAAGACCGTCACCTGATGACCGACGCGCGCCAACTGCTGCGCTGCCGCCATACCCGCAGGACCGGAGCCAACGATCGCAACTTTCTTCCCAGTTTTGACAGCGGCAGGCTGCGGCACGACCCAACCGTTTTCCCAACCTTTGTCGATGATGAAATGCTCGATGGACTTGATGCCCACCGGCGCATCATTGATACCCAGCGTGCAGGCCGCTTCACACGGCGCCGGGCAGATACGGCCCGTGAACTCGGGGAAGTTGTTGGTCGAGTGCAGGTTGTCGAGCGCTTCGCGATAACTACCGTTGTAAACGAGATCGTTCCAGTCGGGGATGATGTTATTGACAGGGCAGCCACTGTTACAGAACGGGATGCCGCAATCCATGCAGCGCGCACCCTGCACTTTGGCGTCGGCATCCGACAGGTGCAGCGTGAATTCCTTGTAATGCTTAGTGCGTGACTGCGGCGCCTCGCTGGCTTCTTGCAGTCGCTGAAATTCCAGAAAACCGGTAACTTTTCCCATAACGTTCTCGCAAATTATTTTCGGTTGCCGACAATGCATTCCGCACTGCCGGTTTTATTTCAGGGCTCAGACAGTGGCTTTTTCTTTGGCCTTGCCGGACTTCGCCGCAAACATCTCGCCCAGCGCGCGCTTGTACTCTGTCGGGAAGACCTTCACAAATTTTGCGCGGGCCGTGCTCCATTCATCAAGCAGTGCGCGCGCGCGGGTGCTGCCCGTGTGCTTGAAATGACGCTCGATCAGTGCTTTGAGCATCACCTCATCCGTTTGGCCTTCTCCATTGCGGGTCAGGCTGTGCCAGCTGGACTGGGCAACCGTGGACTCTTGCTCGGACGCCGACAAGACCGGCCCCAGTGTCACCATCGCCGGGTTGCACTTCTGCTCGAAGCTGCCGTCTTCGTCATACACATAAGCGATACCACCGGACATACCGGCTGCAAAGTTGCGGCCTGTTTCGCCGAGCACAACCACGGTTCCACCCGTCATGTATTCGCAGCCATGATCGCCAGTGCCCTCAACCACAGTCACGGCGCCAGAGTTACGTACCGCAAAACGCTCGCCCGCGACGCCGTTAAAGAAAGCTTCGCCGGAAATCGCGCCGTACAACACGGTGTTACCAATGATGATGTTATCGACCGCGCGACCACGGAACTCGGTGTTGGGTCGGACGATAATGCGGCCACCGGACAGCCCTTTACCAACGTAGTCATTGCCCTCACCCACCAGATCCAGCGTCACGCCATGCGCGAGGAATGCGCCGCAGGACTGGCCCGCCGTACCCTGCAACTGAATGTGGATCGTATCTTCCGGCAGACCTTCATGACCATATTTCTTGGCCACTTCGCCGGAAAGCATCGCGCCCACGGTGCGATTGAGGTTTTTGACCGGCGAAATAAACGAGACCTTCTCTCCCCGCTCAATGGCCGGTTTCGCCTGAGCGATCAGCTTGTGGTCAAGCGCTTTGTCCAGACCATGATCCTGTGTCAGCACGTGATAACGCGGCTCGTTGTCGGCCATCTCGGGCAGGTAGAAAATCTTGCTGAAATCCAGACCTTTCGCTTTCCAGTGACTGACCGCACGCGATTTGTCGAGCAGATCAGCACGACCGATCAACTCATCGAAACGACGAATACCGAGTTGGGCCATGATCTGACGCGCTTCTTCGGCAACAAAGAAGAAGTAATTCACGACATGCTCGGGCTTGCCTTGGAATTTCGCGCGCAACACCGGGTCTTGTGTCGCGACGCCGACCGGGCAGGTGTTCAGATGGCATTTGCGCATCATGATGCAGCCTTCGACCACCAGCGGTGCGGTCGCAAAACCGAACTCATCCGCACCGAGCAAGGCACCAATCACGACATCGCGACCGGTCTTGACCTGACCATCCGTCTGCACACGAATACGGCTACGCAGACCATTCAACACCAGCGTCTGCTGCGTCTCGGCCAGACCCAGTTCCCACGGTGTGCCGGCATGCTTGATGGATGACAAAGGCGAAGCACCCGTGCCGCCGTCATGACCGGCGATCACCACGTGATCTGCCTTGGCTTTCGCAACACCCGCAGCGACCGTGCCAACGCCGACTTCGGACACCAGCTTGACCGAGATCGCAGCGGCAGGATTGACGTTCTTGAGATCGTGAATCAGCTGCGCGAGGTCTTCGATGGAATAAATGTCGTGATGCGGCGGGGGTGAAATCAGTCCAACACCCGGTACCGAGAAGCGCAGCTTGGCGATGTATTCCGATACCTTGTGGCCTGGCAGCTGACCGCCCTCACCGGGCTTCGCGCCTTGCGCCATCTTGATCTGTATCTGTTCAGCCGACGTCAGGTATTCGGTCGTGACACCAAAGCGGCCCGAAGCCACCTGCTTGATTTTCGACCGCAGCGAATCGCCTGCCAGCAGCGGCAGATCGACCTCAACCCGCTCTTCGCCGATGATGGATGCCAGCGTATCGCCTTGCTTGATCGGTATGCCACGCAATTCATTACGGTAGCGGTTCTCATCTTCGCCACCCTCGCCGGTATTGGACTTACCGCCGATGCGATTCATCGCGATGGCCAGTGTGGCATGCGCTTCGGTTGAAATCGACCCGAGCGACATCGCACCGGTGGCGAAACGCTTGACGATCTCTTTGGCAGACTCGACTTCTTCCAGCGGTATCGCATTGGCCGGCTCGATACGGAATTCGAACAAGCCACGCAGGGTCATGTGACGCTTGGACTGGTCATTGATGATCTGCGCGTATTCCTTGTAAGTACTGAAGTTGTTGGCGCGAGTTGAATGCTGGAGCTTTGCGATCGCGTCCGGCGTCCACATGTGCTCTTCGCCGCGCACACGAAATGCGTATTCACCACCAGCGTCGAGCGCATTGGCGAGTACCGGGTCATTGCTGAAAGCCAGCTGATGCAGGCGCAAGGCTTCTTCAGCGACTTCGAACACGCCAATGCCTTCGACATTCGACGCCGTACCTTTGAAGTACTTCTCGACCAGTGATTTGTTGAGACCAATCGCTTCGAAGATCTGGGCGCCGCAATAGGACATGTAGGTCGAAATACCCATCTTCGAGAAAACTTTCAGCAGGCCTTTGCCCACCGCTTTCTGGAAGTTGTAGATCGCTTTTTCCGGCGACAAATCACCGGGCAGACCTTTGGCCATGTCGACCAGGGTGTCCATCGCAAGATACGGATGAATCGCCTCGGCGCCATAGCCGGCCAGCAGCGCAAAATGATGTGTCTCGCGCGCCGAACCCGTCTCGACGACCAGACCGGTGGAGGTACGCAGGCCCTTACTGACCAGATGCTGATGGATTGCCGAGGTCGCCAGCAGCGCAGGGATGGCCACATTGGCGGCATCAACTTTGCGATCGGAAATGATCAGGATGTTGTGGCCTGAGCGCACCGCATCCACTGCCTGCGCGCACAGCGAAGCCAGACGCGCCTCGACGCCTTCCTTGCCCCAGCCTGCCGGATAGCAGATGTCCAGTTCATACGAGCGGAACTTGCCGCCGGTATGCTGACCGATATTGCGAAGACGCGTGATGTCCTTGTAATCAAGGATAGGCTGCGCAACTTCCAGACGCATCGGCGGGTTGATGTTGTTGGTGTCGAGCAGATTCGGCTTGGGCCCGATGAAGGACACCAGTGACATCACCATCGCTTCGCGTATCGGGTCGATCGGTGGATTGGTGACCTGCGCGAACAATTGCTTGAAGTAGTTGTACAGTGGCTTATTCTTGTTCGACATGACGGCCAGCGGCGAGTCATTGCCCATGGATCCGGTCGCCTCTTCGGCATTCACGGCCATCGGCGACATCAGGAATTTCAGATCTTCCTGCGTGTAGCCAAACACTTGCTGACGATCGAGCAAACTGGCTTTGGCTTCGCGTGCCTCAGCATCAACCTTGAGGTCATCGAGTTTGATTCGGACGGAATCAATCCACTGCTTGTAAGGCTTCGCGTTGGCAAAGGTATCCTTAAGCTCTTTGTCATCGATGATGCGTCCGGCATCGAGATCGATGAGGAACATTTTGCCCGGCTGCAGACGCCATTTCTTGATGATCTTGGATTCCGGAATTGGCAGCACGCCGCTTTCAGAGGCCATCACGACCAGATCGTCATCGGTGACAATGTAGCGGGCCGGGCGCAATCCGTTGCGATCGAGGGTTCCACCGATATGACGACCATCGGTGAATGCCATCGCGGCCGGGCCATCCCAGGGTTCCATCATCGCTGCGTGATACTCATAGAATGCGCGACGGTTGTCATCCATCAGTGTGTGATTTTCCCAGGCCTCGGGAATCATCATCATCATCGCTTGCGCAATTGGATAACCGGCCATGACCAGCAGTTCCAGCGCATTGTCGAAGCAGGCCGTGTCGGACTGACCTTCGTAGATCAGCGGGAAGAGCTTTTGCAGATCTTCATTGAGCACGGCCGATTTCATCACGCCTTCACGTGCACGCATCCAGTTGAAATTGCCTTTAACCGTGTTGATTTCGCCGTTGTGTGCCAGCAAGCGGTAAGGGTGAGCCAGCGGCCACTCGGGGAAGGTATTGGTCGAGAATCGCTGGTGCACCAGCGCGAGTGCCGAGACGCAACGCGCATCCTGCAGATCTTTGTAATAGACGCCGACCTGATCGGCGAGCAGCAGGCCTTTGTAAACCACGGTGCGTGCCGACATCGACGGCACAAAGAATTCTTTGCCATGCAAAAGGTTGAGTGCCTGAATCGCATGACCCGACGATTTTCGGATCACATACAGCTTGCGCTCCAGCGCATCGGTGACCATGATGTCCTGCCCGCGGCCGATGAAAATCTGGCGGATGACCGGTTCTTTTTCTGCCACGGTCGGCGACATCGGCATCTCGCGATTGACCGGCACCTCGCGCCAACCCAGCACGACCTGACCTTCGGCATGCACAGCGCGCTCGATTTCCTGCTCGCAGGCAATACGCGATGCATTTTCTTTCGGCAGAAACACCATGCCAACGCCGTATTCGCCGGGCGGCGGCAGTGTCACGCCCTGCCGGGCCATTTCTTCACGGTAGTACTGGTCAGGAATCTGAATCAGGATACCGGCACCGTCACCCATCAGCGGGTCCGCGCCCACCGCACCGCGGTGATCCAGATTTTTCAGAATCTGCAGGCCTTGTTCGACGATCGAATGGCTTTTCTGGCCTTTGATGTGGGCGATGAAGCCGACGCCGCAAGCATCATGTTCGTTGGACGGGTCGTATAAACCTTGGGCTTTCATCGCAGTACTCCACAGCCAGTGAAAAGGGCTGACAAGGATAGTGCAATGCAATACAGACAGCAATCAAAAAAAATAGGGTCAGATACCAATTACTTGATGCACCAAAACCACACGGAATTAAATGGGGTCAGATTAAGCTTCATGCGGCTTTAGGCGCCTTCTTTTAGTCCTTCAGCTGCTTTTTCCTGACGGCCGTTCTCGGCCTGGACACAGACCGGGCAATGTGAACGCCAGTTGCTGGCCTGTCCTCCGGCAACGGTTCTGCACCAGCCTTGCGCGGGCGACCCCGCTGGGCAGGTGCCAACCGGCGCCCCGTCAGCTTGGCCAATCGTCTGCAAAATTCCTCAGAGCCCAAGGCCCAGGCTTTGCGGGTGGCCACGAGAATTTTTTCGGTCATCGCAACGTCAGGGGGCGATGCACTGATCTGCTGATAGGCAGCCTCGCGCTCGAACGGCGTATTACCCAGCGCCCAGTAAGCCGGATGGTCCGTCAGCCAGGATTCTTTGCGATGACCGATGTGATGCGCATGACTGGACCACGGATAAACCGCCACTTCCGGGACCAGTCCGGCGCTGACCGGTTGCGATTCGATCAGTTGCGCGCAGGGAACAAAATAGGCTACCGGATCGAGCACCGTTGCGCGATAGCGTCCTTCCCACAAACTGCCGGTGCGGCCATAGCGGGCATTAAAGTAAGGCACATAAAGACGGCCGAGCGACTGCATCATGCGGCTCAACCCTTTGTCATCCGCCGGTGTGGCCAGCAGCTGCAGGCGGTTGGGTAACAGGACGTAGGCGTGAATCGCGACCCGCGATTGCCGGGCCGCTTCGCGCAACCAGTTCAGAAATGCGAGGTAATCAGCGTCATCGCGAACAACAGGCTGATCGCTGTGCCCCTGCGCGATGACGTGGTGCAGTTGGTTGGGTATGACGAGGCGTGTCAGCCGGGCCATAAGAGCTCAGAGTGATACGTCAACTGATCCGGGCAATGCGACCACCAGGTCGCCCTTGCCGGATCTTGCGTCAGAACGGGATATCGTCATCCATGTCGGACAAATTAGGCGCCTGCTTGGTCGGCGCACGAGGTGCTGATGCCGGCGCGCGCGATGCAGGCGCACCACCACCAAAACCACCTTCATCCATTGGCGCACCCCCGCCCATGCCTTGACGACTGCCCAGCATCTGCATGGAATCAGCGATGATTTCGGTCGTGTATTTTTCGATGCCATCTTTATCGGTCCACTTGCGCGTGCGCAGCTTGCCTTCGATGTAAACCTGCGAACCCTTTTTCAGGTACTGGCCCGCGATCTCGGCCAGCTTGCCGAAGAAGGCGATCCGGTGCCACTCCGTGGCCTCTTTTTGTTCGCCCGTGGTCTTGTCTTTCCATTTGTCTGTCGTAGCCACGGCAATATTGGTCATTGCATCACCGCTAGGCATGTAGCGAGTTTCGGGGTCACGACCCAGATTGCCAACGACGATAACTTTATTGACCGATGCCATAGACTTCTCCTGTCAGGAAAACGTGTAACGAATGGGGAAACTCAGGTGGGAACAGCCTCGCGTCGCGCACGGCGAGGCAGGTTTTTCATGGAAGCCGCAATTATAAGCCACGCGACTATGAGCAGACAGCCCGCTGTAAACACGGCGGGACCGCCAAAATAATGGGCAATCAGACCGCCACCGGCGCCGCCGGCAAACAGGCCAATCGCCTGCATGGTGTTATAGACGCCCAACGCGGCACCGCGTGCGCCCGCGGGTGCCATACGGGAAACCAGCGAAGGCTGGCTGGCCTCAAGAATATTGAAGGCAACAAAAAAGGCGAGCAGCAGCATCACGACCATTTCAAAGGACAGTGCGGACTGCATGACCGCCGCGCGCAAGCCGATCTCGACCAGCAGCAGCAAGACGATTGCAGAAACGAAAACCTGTTTCATCCGGCCGCGTTTTTCACCAAGAAAAATCGGCGGCAGCATCAGAATGAAGGACACCAGCACCACGGGTAAATAAATCTTCCAGTGCTGGTCAATGGGAATACCGCCTGCATTAACCAGCACATTCGGCAGGACCACGAACATCGACATCTGAATCGCATGCAGCGCAAAAACACCCAAATTCATGCGCATGAGTTCCGGATCGCGAATCACAGTCTTGAAAGACACGGTTTCAGGCGAACGCGGCGGCGCCTGGGGCGCAACGAAAATCACCAGCGCGACGGCAAACAACGCCAGCAGCGCCACCAGCAGGAACATGCCACGCATGCCGACCGCGGCGTATAACAAAGGGGCCAGTACCAGCGAAGCCGCATAGGTGAGGCCAATCGACGCGCCGACCAGTGCCATGGCTTTGGTACGATGCTCGTCTCGGGTCGAATCGGCAATCAGCGCGGTGACTGCAGCGGATACGGCGCCAGCCCCCTGCACTGCGCGTCCGACGATCACCCAATAAATGTTTCCATCGACCGCTGCAATCAGCGAACCGATGATGAACAAAGCCAGTCCGATCAGGATGATGCGCTTCCTGCCGTAGCGATCGGAAGCTATGCCAAACGGTATCTGCCCTACCGCCTGCGTGAGGCCATACATGCCCATGGCAAGACCCACCAGTATGGCGCTATCACCACCCGAAAGTGATTTGGCATGAACCGCAAACACGGGAAGAATCAGAAACAATCCCAGCATGCGCAAGCCGAACACGGAGGCCAGCGATACGCTGGCCCGCACTTCGAGGGCCGTCATTCGGGAATCATCGGGAGCTGTCGCTGAAGACATAAAGAAGCAAGGGCAGCACGGTGAAAAGCGCTGCTATCTGCGAGTATCGAAAACCCGTTATAGTAACAGGTTGACCCGCACTCACTCGTGAGTGCAACACCCGCAAGGCTGCGGTTTTTGCAAAAAAGCACCAACCCGTCGTATTCAAGAGCAGGCAAGCGCATGGAAGAAATCCGCATTCGGGGCGCACGCACCCACAACCTGAAAAACATCAGTCTCGATCTGCCGCGCAACAAACTGATCGTTATTACCGGACTGTCTGGCTCGGGAAAATCATCGCTCGCCTTCGATACGCTGTACGCGGAAGGTCAGCGCCGCTATGTGGAATCGCTGTCAGCCTATGCGCGCCAGTTCCTGCAACTGATGGAAAAGCCCGACGTAGACATGATCGAGGGCTTGTCACCGGCGATCTCGATCGAACAGAAAGCCACCTCGCACAATCCGCGCTCAACCGTCGGCACGGTGACAGAAATTCACGATTACCTGCGTCTGTTGTATGCGCGCGTGGGCACGCCTCACTGCCCGGACCATCCGGAGAATCCGCTGGCAGCGCAATCGGTGTCGCAAATGGTTGATACCGTACTGGCGATGCCGGAAGATACCAAACTGATGATCCTGGCACCCGTGGTCGCCAATCGCAAGGGCGAACACGGCGACCTGTTCGAACAGATGCAGGCACAGGGCTTTGTGCGGTTTCGCATCCAGAGTGGCACAGGCAAGGCAAAGATTTATGAAGCCGATGATCTGCCGAAGCTTAAGAAAATGGAAAAACACACGATCGATGTCGTCATTGATCGCGTCAAAGTCAAAGCTGAGATCAAACAGCGACTGGCAGAAAGCTTTGAAACCTCATTGCGACTGGCGGATGGCCGGGCGATTGCGCTGGACATGGATAGCGGGCGCGAACAGATTTTCTCGAACAAATTTGCGTGCCCGGTGTGCGGCTACTCGCTGCAAGAACTCGAGCCGCGCCTTTTTTCCTTCAATAATCCGATGGGCGCCTGCCCGGAGTGCGATGGTCTCGGCCACATCGAATTTTTCGATCCGAAACGCATTGTCGCTTTCCCGAATTTGTCGCTGGCCTCAGGTGCAGTGAAAGGCTGGGACCGACGCAACCAGTTTTATTTTCAAATGCTGTCGTCGCTGGCCAAGCACTACAAATTCGACGTCGATGTCCCTTTCGAAAGCCTGCCTGAGAAAGCGCAGCAGGTTGTTCTATACGGCTCGGGCAAGGAAAAAATTCCATTCGCTTATGTCAATGAGCGCGGCCGCACGGTTATCAAGGAACATACCTTCGAAGGTGTCGTCGTCAATCTTGAACGTCGCTACCGTGAAACCGACTCGCTGGCGGTCAAGGAAGAGCTCTCCAAGTTCATCAATGAGCAGCAATGCCCGGAATGTGAAGGCACCCGCTTGCGGGTTGAGGCACGTTTTGTCAAGGTCGGCACGGGTGCTCAGCAGCGCGCGATTTACCAGGTCGCTGCAATGCCGCTGCGCGATACGCTGAATTTTTTTGAAACACTGAAGCTCAAGGGTGCTAAGAAAGAAATCGCCGAGCGCATCATTCGCGAAATCATTTCGCGACTAACGTTCCTGAATAACGTTGGCCTGGAATATCTGTCACTCGACCGCAGCGCCGATACCTTATCAGGCGGGGAAGCGCAACGCATTCGACTGGCTTCGCAAATCGGCTCGGGCCTGACTGGCGTGATGTATGTGCTCGACGAGCCTTCGATCGGTTTGCACCAGCGCGACAATGACCGTCTGATCGCCACACTGAAACACTTGCGCGACATTGGCAACACGGTGCTGGTGGTCGAACATGACGAAGATGCGATTCGCTGTGCCGATCATGTGGTGGACATGGGCTTGGGTGCCGGCGTCCATGGCGGCGAAGTGATTGCGCACGGTACACTGGCTGACATACTCAAACATCGCGAGTCGCTTACAGCACAATATCTGAACGGCAGCCTGTCGATTGCCGTACCGGAGCAGCGCGTCAAGCCAGACACCAGCAAACAGCTGATCATCAGCGGCGCCTGCGGCAACAATCTGAAAGCGGTAGATCTCGAACTGCCGGTCGGCCTGCTGACCTGTGTGACCGGCGTCTCCGGCTCAGGAAAATCAACACTGGTCAACGACACACTGTATCGGGTACTGGCGCGCCATCTGTATGGCTCACAAGCCGAACCCTCGGAATATGACAAGGTCACCGGACTCGAATATTTCGATAAAGTGATTTCAGTCGATCAGGCACCGATCGGCCGCACACCCCGCTCGAATCCGGCCACCTACACCGGCGTCTTCACACCGATTCGTGAACTGTTCTCGACGGTGCCCCAGGCAAAGGAACGTGGCTATTCGGCTGGCCGCTTCTCATTCAATGTCAAAGGCGGCCGCTGCGAATCCTGTCAGGGCGATGGAGTGCTCAAGGTGGAGATGCACTTCCTGCCCGACGTCTATGTGCCCTGTGATGT
>JBILCO010000139.1:0-6035 GCA_044353075.1 Burkholderiaceae bacterium | reverse complement strand
CACGGAAAGCGCTACAACCGGGAAACGCTGGAAGTGCAGTACAAGGGCAAGAACATCACCGATGTACTGGAGATGACGGTCGAAGATGCACATACATTCTTCAAACCGGTGCCACTGATCGCGCGCAAATTGCAAACACTGCTGGATGTGGGTCTGGGCTATATCCGTCTGGGCCAAAGCGCAACGACGCTATCGGGGGGCGAGGCTCAGCGTGTCAAGCTCTCGCTGGAGCTTTCCAAGCGCGACACGGGACGCACGCTCTATATTCTCGATGAACCGACTACCGGCCTGCATTTCCATGACATTTCACTGCTGCTGAAGGTGATTCACCGGTTGCGTGATCAGGGCAATACCGTGGTCATCATCGAGCACAATCTGGATGTGATCAAAACAGCTGACTGGGTCGTGGATCTCGGACCCGAAGGCGGCGCGGGCGGCGGCCAGATTATTGCCAGCGGCACACCGGAACAGGTCGCAAAAAATTCGGCGAGTTTCACCGGGCGTTATCTGGCACCTTTGCTGACGACGAAGAAAGAGAAGAAGCGGGCGTAACGGGTTGACACCTTCAATCCAGAGGGCGCCTGCAATACATTCAAAAACTTCCGTCGACCAGGGCAGCTGTCAGAGTAGTTTTTTTTCTGCGCGCTCGATCGCTTCGGCGGCACCACGCAGCACGACCACATCGCCGGCTTCGAGCTGCATGTCTGGCGCCGAAGGCAGGCGGACTTTGCCACGCCGGACTGCCGTGACTTCAGCCCCCAGTTCGGCAAGATTCAGGGCCGAGAGTGTCTTGCCGATCGCCGCGGCCTTGTCATGCAGGGGCACCGAATGTAGCCGCACTTGCAAATGATCTTCATCATCGGCGAGATCATCGCTGCCATGAAAGTACCCGCGCAACGATGCATAACGTTCGCTGCGAGCCGCCTGAACGCGCTGCACGACACGCCGCAGAGGTACGCCCATCAGCAAGAGCGCATGGGAAGCCAGCATCAGGCTGCCTTCGATCGCCTCGGGCACGACTTCATCAGCGCCGCCCGCACGCAGCTTGTCCAGATCATCTTCCCCCACACTGCGGACAATCGCGGGCACGGCAGGCGCGACTTCATTCGCAAAGTGCAGTGTTTTTAGCGCCATCGGCGTGTCGGCATAGGTAATCACCAGTGCTGCAGCGCGGTGAATACCCGCCGCTATCAGACTTTCGCGCCGGCTTGCATCACCATAGGAGACTTGCCAGCCGGCGCTCTGCGCTTCCAGGACACGCTGCGGATCAAGATCGAGTGCGTGGTAGGCAATTTTTTCCTCCTCCAGCAATCGCGCCAGGCTCTGACCGCTGCGGCCGAAACCGGCGATCAGAATATGTTTTTCATCGCTGATGGTGCGCGCGGCGATACGCGTGAGCGCGAGTGATTGTTGCATCCAGTCATTGGCCGAGAGTTTCATTACGATCCGGTCGGCATTGGCAAAAATGAAGGGCGTAGCGAGCATCGACAATACAACGGCCGCCAGAATCAATTGCACCAGACTGGGATCGACCAGTCCGAGACCGCCCGCCTGACTGAGCAAGACAAAACCAAACTCACCACCCTGCGCCAAACCCAGACCCGTGCGCAGCGCAACGCCCGGCGATGCGCCAAAGATTCGAGCCAGCGAGGCAATCAGCGCAAACTTGATCAGTAACGGCACGAGCAGCAGCACCATCACAAGCAGCAAGTTCTCGATCACCAACCGCATATCGAGCAGCATGCCCACGGTGATGAAGAAGAGCCCCAGCAGTACATCGCGGAAAGGCTTGATATCTTCCTCCACCTGCAGCCGGTACTCGGTTTCCGAAATCAGCATACCGGCCACAAAGGCGCCCAGCGCGAGCGACAATCCGGCCATTTCGGTGATCCACGCCGCACCCAGCGTGATCAGCAACAGGTTCAGCATGAACAACTCTTGCGAGCGGCGCTGAACAACAATCCTGAACCAGCGGCGCAGCAGTACTTGCCCAAACGACAGCAGCAATGCCAGTACGAAGACCGCTTTGAGTCCGGCCCATGCCAGATCTTCGACGATGCTGGCACCGGGACGTGCAAGCGCAGGCACGAGAATGAGCAAGGGCACCACCGCCAGATCCTGGAACAGCAGGATGCTGGTAATCCGGCGGCCATGCTCGCTCTCGAGTTCGAGTTTTTCAGTGAGCAGCTTGAGCACCATCGCGGTCGACGACATGGACAATGCCCCACCCAGCGCAAAGGACGCGCTCCAGCTGATGTCGAAAAACTGCGGGAGGAATTTCGCGAGCAATCCACCGCACAACATGGTGACCAGAATGGTGACGACCACCTGAGCCATCCCCAGCCCAAACACGCTGCGCCGCATTGATTTCAGCTTGGGCAGCGAGAACTCGAGTCCGATCGAAAACATCAGGAAGACCACACCAAACTCGGCCAGCATGTGCGTGGCCGGGCTATTGGAGGCCAGCCCCAACGCGTGGGGGCCAATCAGGATGCCCACCGACAGATAGCCGAGCATCGGCGGCAAATGCATCATGCGAAACGCCACCACCCCGAGCACCGCAGCGACGAGCAGAATCAGGGTGAGTTCAAGAGCTGAGTACATAAGCGTCAGGCCCGGTGTGCGATGCAGAATACCAACAGGAGATGGGTCAGAACGAGATCCGGTGCGAGTGGTCAGCCGACCGGTTTTCTTGCGTCTGGCAGGTTTTTTGCTTTGGATCTTCGGCTATACTTTGCACATGAGTGTACCGCATGAGCAAAATTCTTCGCATCAATTTGACAACGCTGCTGCATTACGCGCGTTAAAACTTGCGCAAGAAACCCTGCAAATCGAGGCCGATGCGGTCCTCGCGGTCATGCATCGGCTGACCCAATCGGCCGACGACCCCTTTGCCCGCGCGACCGCGCTGCTGCTTGGCTGCACTGGCCGGGTGGTGGTCTCCGGCATGGGCAAGTCCGGTCACATCGCCCGAAAGATCGCCGCCACCCTCGCCTCCACCGGCACGCCCGCACTGTTCATCCATCCGGCCGAAGCCGCGCATGGCGATCTGGGCATGGTGACCGAGGCCGATGCCGTGATCGCCATTTCCTATTCAGGGCAGTCCGATGAGCTCATGGCGATCCTGCCGGTCATCAAACGCATGGGCGCCAAACTGATTTCGATGACCGGCAACCCACAATCACCGCTGGCAAAGCTCGCGGATGTCCATCTCGATGTGGGTGTCGCCCGAGAAGCCTGTCCGCTGAATCTGGCGCCAACCGCCAGTACCACCGCCACCCTGGCGCTCGGAGATGCGCTTGCCGTCGCCCTGCTGGATGCACGCGGTTTCCGCGAAGAGGATTTTGCCCGCTCCCACCCGGGTGGTGCACTGGGACGGCGCTTGCTCACCCATGTCCGGGATGTGATGCGCACCGGGAATGACATTCCTTTTGTTCGTCCTGAGATGAGCCTGCCGGAGGCGCTGCTTGAAGTGACCCGCAAAGGGATGGCGATGACCGCTGTTGTGGACGATACGTTTCATGTGGTTGGCATTTTCACTGACGGCGACTTGCGCCGCCTGATCGAGCAGGGCAAGGACTTTTCCCGCACGGCCATCGGCGACCTGATGCACAAAAATCCACGCCGGGTTCATCCGGAACAGCTTGCCGTGGAAGCGGTGGATCTGATGGAATCTCACCGGATCAATCAGGTGCTGGTCGCGGACACCGACGGCAAGCTGGTGGGCGCTCTGCATATTCATGATCTGACGCGGGCCAAGGTGATCTGATGCAGTCGAGCACCAAGCCCATCGCGACAGAGCGCGCAAAACAGGTCCGGCTGATGGTCTTTGATGTGGATGGCGTCCTCACTGACGGCCAGCTTCGTTACGGCAGCGATGGCGAGATCATCAAAACGTTCAATGTCCTCGATGGCCACGGCATCAAGCTGCTGCAGCAATCGGGCGTTAAAACCGCCATCATCAGCGCTCGGCAATCAGCGATCGTCGCGCGACGTGCGACGGATCTGGGTATCGGTACCGTGCTGCAAGGCATTCATGACAAACGTTCGGCATTCGACACCCTGCTCGCCGAAACCGGGCTCACCGCCCAGGATTGCGGCTTCATGGGTGATGATGTGATCGATCTGCCGGTGATGACCCGGGTTATCTTTGCAGCCAGTGTGCCCAACGGACATGCAGAAGTGCGCACGCGGGCGCATTATGTCGCCCAGCTGAGCGGCGGCCGGGGTGCCGTTCGTGAAGTGTGCGATTTCATTTTGCGCGCACAAGACAACTACGAGGCGGCGCTGGCGCCGTATCTGGCGTGAGTCTCTTCAGTCACCAGCGCCGACCGGCTTTGCTGATGCTGGCCTTTGGCGGGGTGCTGGCGGCGGGCAGTTTCTGGTTACTTGAAATCAGCAACCGCTCCTCAGGAAATACTACGGCGCAAAGCCAGCGTACGGAACCGGACTATTTTGCCGAGAACTTCACCTTCTCGAAACTCGACGCCCGCGGTCGGGTGGAATATGTGATCGAGGGACGAAAATTAACCCACTACCCGGTCGATAAAAACAGTGTGATTGAGAAGCCGGTTGTGCGCAACTTCTCGCCGAACCGGCCACCCACGACGCTGCGCGCGGAGCGCGCTACCGTGAATCGCGACCGTACTGAAGTCCGCCTGATGGACAACGTCGTTCTCGAGCGCGCGCAAGTGCGCGGTGATCAGGCGCTGACCGTAAATTCTGAGTACATGCTAGTGCTTCCGGAAAAAGATATCGTGACCACTGACCGACGGGTCGACATCCGCTCGGGCGGGATGCAGTTGTCGGGCACGGGTATGGTCGCCAATAATTCAACGCGGCAGCTAACGCTGGAAAACAACGTCAGCGGGATTTATCCACCTCCCAATCAACGTTAGAGGATATCAGTGATAAAAAATAATACCCGGCCTCGCCTGATTCTTTGCGCCCTGGCGGCACTACTCGCCGCCGTGATTCTGCCTCTGGCGCAGGCAGAAAAAGCGGATTTCGACAAGCCAACCCAGGTGGAAGCCAATCAGGCCACTTACGATGAAAGCAAGCAAACCAATGTCTTCACCGGTAATGTCGTGCTGACACGCGGCACACTGGTAATGCATGCAGACAAAATGCTGGTTCGCAAAGATTCGGCGGGTCATCAGTTCGCAACTCTGTATGCCGTGCCGGGTGGATCGATGGTAGCGCTGCGGATCGTATCGAGTACGACAGCAAAACCGAAATTGCCAAACTGTATAAAAACGCGAAAATCAAAATGACCGACAACGGCAAGGTCACTGACGAAGTCGAGGGTGAATTTCTCTCCTATGACAGCCGAACCGAGTTTTATACGGTAACCAATTCGACCAGCGGAGAAAGCAAACCCGGCGGGGGCAGAGTTCGAGTCGTCATACAGCCGCGCAACGGAGAAAAATAAACTCATGACCACAAGCGCCAACAGTACGCTGAGCGTACGTCACCTGCAAAAAAGTTATGGCGCACGACGCGTCGTGCAGGATGTGTCGCTTGAGGTCGTCAGCGGGGAAGTGATCGGCCTGCTGGGCCCGAACGGCGCTGGCAAAACCACGTCGTTCTACATGATTGTCGGTCTGGTACCGTCCGAGGCAGGCGAGATCCTGCTCGACGGCGAGCGGATCTCGAACTTGCCTATCCACCGGCGCGCAGAGCGCGGTCTGTCCTACCTGCCGCAGGAAGCATCAGTGTTTCGCAAGCTGTCAGTCGAGGACAATATCCGTGCTGTGCTTGAACTGCAAAAATCGGGCGGAAAACCGCTGGCGCGCAACGAAATCGATCAGAGACTCAATACGCTTCTCGAAGAATTACAGATCGACAGTCTGCGGGAAAATCCGGCGCTATCACTCTCGGGGGGCGAGCGACGGCGCGTGGAAATCGCCCGCGCACTGGCAAGCAATCCGCGCTTCATTTTGCTTGACGAACCCTTTGCCGGCGTTGATCCGATTGCGGTGATCGAAATCCAGCGCATCGTGCGTTTTCTGAAAGAACGCGGCATCGGCGTACTG